>DYMH01000077.1 GCA_020721645.1 Draconibacterium orientale | reverse complement strand
AACTATCAGATATTATTACATAAAAATAATTAATAATTCGATGTTAGACACTAATTCACAAATTTTACCAAACTTTCTTGTAATAGAATTTTACAAGGTCATTTTTGTTTTTTAACAAAATAAATTGACAGGACCAATTTGCTGCAACAAATATTTGCTTATGGGTTTGTTAGAGACTTTGCTCCTTTTTATTGGTCATAGCCACGATTATCAGACTCTATTTCTGATTTTCATATCGATGTAATCGTTTTGCGAAAGATTATTTTTTGGGAATAATCAATTGACCGGAGGGCATCATGTCGTCAAGGGGAGGAATACCGTTTTTATTACGATATTCCTGCCGTTTGCATTCTGCCATTTTTGTACCCTTACAATACATATTAATAAAGCCGCGACAGGCTAAATCTTTTGTTTCGCAATATTTAATAAAAAAACCGCATTTTTCTAAATATTCGCATTCGTTATCCATGATTGTTTTGTATTTTTTTAGTTCAGTTATCAATTTACAAAAATTTTTCAGATAAAAAAATGACTTAGTGATAAATTTTATACGAGTGTTTATTTTTTTATAAATTTTGTCCACACCGTAATTCCTTTATTGTCTGATAATTTTATAAAATAAAGACCGGGATATAAGGTATTCACGCAGAGAGAGGAATTTATTATTTGTGTCCTGAAAATTATTTTTCCGGAAATGTCTATCACTTCGGCATTTTTGAATGTGCTTCTTATATCCACATATAAAATTTCTCGGACAGGATTCGGATAAATTGCTATTTCATCTTTTTTCAGCAGGATACCGGTAACAGTATTGAAAACGTGAGTGCCAAGATAAGCTGATGAGCCGTAAATTGCGGTATTGGCTTCGGCATTCAAAATACCCGTCCATTCGCCGGAGCCATCGAGATTGCTCATGTTTGTATTGCCTGTCAAGATTTCGGGTTTTCGATAAAAACCTTTGTCTAAACCCCAAAAAGTATTACCGGCAATTGAGGCATAAATACAATCCACTCTGTCTTCCCACGTATTTCCGTATCGAAGCAGAGCCACAGGGTCGTTTCCGTTTACAAATGTTGCTTCGGTACTTCCAAAAGCGATATTGACTGCATAAGCCGGATTCACGGCATTCGGATTTTTATAAAGTAGAGTTTGTCCACCGGCAATGAATCCGGAGAGTGGGTTTCCGTTGGCATAAACACCTGCGGGCTGGTCGGTATTCGACCATCTGCCTAAATAATACGGACTTAAATCGACAGAGGTACTTCCGACATTTGTAATTTCGAGATATTTGTCGTTATTGGTTCCGTCTCCCTCGTAGTACTGAGAAATAATAACAGTATTTGCTCCTGCAGTCGATAATACTTCAATATCAAATTCTTGTGTTATTGTTTTTTTTGTATCATCGGTTAAACTTAAAATGACATGGTGGGTTCCAATATCCGAAATATCGGGTGTTCCAGTTAGTGTAGCGGAAGCTCCGGTATTGTTGGTCAAATTTAACCACAAAGGTATTTGAGTTGCCGTGAGCGTGAAAGAAGCTCCGGGATCTCCGAAAGCCGTGATATTATAATTATAGACAGTTTCTTGGAGAATTTGAGTCAATGGACTCGATATAAACGCAATTGGGTTTCCGTCGTAAACGATGATATTAAAATTTTGATACGTGGAATTTGTCCCGTCCGAAACTTTTAATGAAACGGGATATGTTCCAATATCGCTAAAACCTGGCTCTCCGGTAAGAGTTGCAGTAGCTGAATTTATTGCACTTGTGCTCGAAACAAAATTTAACCAAGTAGGTAAGGACGTTTCGCAGGAAATTGAAATTTGAGTATCGAAAGAACCGGAAGCTGAAACAGAATATGAATACGAATCTCTGTCGGATACCAAAGTGTCCGATAAAGTAGTGTACCACAAGCCTGTACAGTTATTATTCCAAATACATTGAATCCATTCAGGGTGGTCGATGAAAGGATTTCGGTTGTGTTGATATTTTGTAAATATAATTTCGTTTCTGCCCCGCTCCCAATCATCGACAGGGTCAATTGTATTCCACGTTTCTAAATCTGAAAGGAGTGCGAAAATTGGCTCGGGTGAATTATTATCCGCAGGCAGATAATTTACCAAACTTAAATCGGGTTCTCCGTTTTCACCTCGATAACGTGTTGCCATATAAAATATCATACGTGCGGCATCGCCTTTGACGGTGGCTCTCGGCTCCCAAACCCAACGTGTGTCGCTGGTGTTGTTTCCGGTTGGAATGCCGTTGTCGAGATATTCAAAATCCGATTCTGCATACCAGCGATTATTTCTTGCTGAATTTACGGTAATATCTGCCGGGCGCAGGTGGTGAACATCGGTTCCGGCTCCGGGACCGACAATGTCTGGGTCAAATTGTCCGTGCGATTTGGGCCAAATATGTTCGCGTGACCAACCGGTATTATCATTCCATTCCTGTGCCCCGTTTACCGACCAACCCGTGTAAAATAAAATGACATTTTCCGAGTTATTTGGGTCTCGGTCTGTATCCTTTAAAATATCCCAAACATCTGTCGTGTCGGCAGTGTACTCGTATTGACGATGTTCTTTGATAATTGAATATAATTTCGTTTTCAAGGCTTCGCCACCTAGACCTTGGGTTCCGGAATAATAATCCTTAGATGTTTGTGCTGTTACGCTAATACTTGTAAGCATTATCAGAACAGCTATTTGTAGTTTAGCCATAATTGCTAAATTAATAATGTGAAAAAGGCAACAAGATTAGCTAATTTATTTGACATTCGTCTACAAAAAATCATTCTAAATTGAAAATAAAAAAAGAATACAAATAACGCTAATGTTAATATTTATGAGCAAATACCATTTTTTGTCCGTTAATAGGCAGAAAACAATTTTAGATATAAGAACCGGATTAAAAATAAAATATTTCATTTTCAAATTCTTCACATCTCAAAAATCATTGCTCCTTGAATTGGAAACCAAAAAAAGAAACTTTATCGACAAACATTTATTAATTTTGCTTTCCCAATATTAAAAGATGCCCCCTATAGCCGATGCCTTTATTAATTGCAAAATTTGCCCGCGAGAATGCGGTGTTGACCGAACCCGGCGTGCCTGCGGTTATTGCCGTACAGATTCCGAATGCCATGTATCGTCGGTGTGCATACATCAAGGCGAAGAGCCTGTTATTGGAGGCATTTCGGGCATTTGCAATGTTTTTTTCAATCATTGTAATTTACAGTGTTTGTTTTGTCAAAATGCCGAAATCAGCCATTGTTCAACAAATCCTCAACCCGATTTCGGATTCGACCAAACCTTAAAGCAAATCATCGAAATTCTCGACCAAGGTATTGAAACCGTTGGTTTTGTTTCGCCTTCGCATCTTGTACCGATAGTTCGCCGATTGGTTGAAGCCCTCAAACAAAAGTCGTACAATCCGACCTTTGTTTACAATTCGGGCGGATATGACAGCGTTGAAAGTTTAAAAAATCTCGAAGGATTGATAGACATCTATCTGCCCGACTTTAAATATGCCGACAGCCAACTTGCAAAATCATTTTCCGATGCCGCCGATTATCCCGAAAAAGCACTTTCTGCCATCAAAGAAATGTATCGGCAAATAGGATCGAGCCTTATCCTCAACGACAAAGGGCGTGCCGAACGCGGATTGATTATTCGGCATTTGGTTTTGCCCGAACAGATTGAAAATACACGCCGGGTTCTCAATACGATTGCCGATGAAATATCACAAAACGTACATATTTCGCTCATGTCGCAATATTATCCCACCGATTCCGTTTTGAAACACCCGATTCTCGGACGTTCAATCACTAAGAGCGAATATCAACAAGCAATTGCAGCAATGGAAGAAGCCGGATTACATCGGGGCTGGATACAGCTATTGGACAGTCAGCAGAATTATCGCCCCGATTTTTCAAAAAATCACCCGTTTGAATACTAAAAAATTGTCGAACGGTATTGAACAAAAAGATTCACGATATTTTAAAAATCGAAACGGCTTCTATTATTTTTTCATTAGAAAAATTTGATTAAATTTGTAATGTATCTCAACATACCTGAAAAATCTTATCCTATAAAATACAGCAATATCAACGAACCTTTATAACCTGCAACAATGAAAAAATTCAGAAATTTCATGATTTTCCTAATTATTTTGGCTGTGCTGTTATTGATAACCAAGCCGAGCCAACAAGCACATTTGGATAAAATATCCGAAAAATTTAAAAAAGAAAACCCATTAACAGGCACACTTGGCGGAGCGGACTATTTTTCGAAGATTGTTTCGTATCACGACCATTATTTCTATTCCGAAACCAAAATTTCGCTTGATAACAAACCCCTGAGTTTTGGAATTTTTGGGCTTGTGATGGTTCACGGTTCTACCGATTTGAACGAATATAAAGATAAATTTCGCAATTTGTTGCCAATTTAAACGTTTGAAAACAAAATGATTCGAGAGTTTCTTTCGATTTCCAAACAAAAATCATACCCCTTGATTTTATAAACGTCCTTCAATATCAACATTAAAATATTGATGAAAAAAATATATTTCTTCATACTTTTCTTGACACTGTTCAATGATTCAAAAGCTCAGATATGGTCTGATGATGTTTGCGGAGCAGATTTTTTTGGGAATTTCGGAAATTTCTTCAACACTCAAAAACAGGATAATCAAGCCCTTTATCGCTTTATGGATTCGCTGCAACAAGCCGGGACGGGCGACAAGATTCTCTACCGTATCCCAATAAAATTTTGGATATATCGCCAATCGGACGGAACGGGCGGACCTGATGCTCAAACCATTAAGAATTTGATTGTCAGCATCAATTATTATCATCGAATCAATAAAACCGGTTTATCATTTTATTTGAAACCAGATATTTCATATATCAACAGCAGCCGGCACATTCGTTTTGGATATCTGTTTGAAGCCCCCGTTGAAATTTTCAAACACGGAGAAAAAGGCTGTGTTAATATTTTTGTAGTCAGAAGTTTGGATCAATATTTTTTCGGAAAAACCATTCGGCATTTCAACGGTACATACAATTCGCTTGCAGGAGATATTATTCTTCGCGAAACGGCTGCAATAACTACAATGTCGCACGAAGTTGGGCATTATTTGGGCTTAAAACACCCTCACAAGAATTGGAAAAGAGGGAAATTGAAGCAAGAATCCGTCAGTAGAAGCCGAAAAGTAAATGGTCTGTTTCGCAAGGGATTAAATTGTGAAAATAACGGTGATAAATTGTGCGATACACCGGCAGAACCAAATCTATCGCGATTTTGCGATAAAGACTGTCATTTTACAGGAAGTCTGCACGACAATTGGGGTGATGCATACCAATCGAAAACCGATAACATCATGTCGTACACATATACACGAGAATGCCGCGACAAGTTCACCGAGGGGCAAAAAGCCGTGATGTTGAAAACCATTGGTAACAAAAAATATGAAAAAGCTTGGAGCAGTGATAATGAAAATGCCGAACTCTACGAATTTGATGTTTATGAGCCTGATAACGAAAAAGGCATGGCAAGTGAATTGCTTTTTGAAACGCCTCAATATCACACATTTCACAGAACTTTCAACAGCTTTTCAAAAAAAGATGCAGATGCAGATGCCGATTGGTTTTATTTCGATTTGAAGAACACCGGCAAACAATCGGTTACGCTTAAAATCTCGAAATCGATACAAAAACAGGCAAGTATGGTAATACAGGTTTTCGATGAATTTTCGGAGATTAAAAAACAAAACTCCATACCCACAATAGATGATAAGGGATTAATACTCGAAAATCTGTCCAAAGGCAGATATTTTGTATGTGTTTCCAAACAAAGTTCTGCGAATTTTCTGTCGGGTTATAAAATCACACTGAGCAAATAATCACCAAACAAGCAGGTAAATTATTATAAATCGAGATTTTTAACATAACAAAAACTTGGTCTTTCTGATTTTAAATCCCATAAATGAATTGAACTGCCTTGACATTTTTCTATGTGTTCGCAGGAAATACAAACGGTGTTTTTCAACCAATTACGATGTCTGAAATCGTCGAAATTGGTGTTCCAAACCTTTGCAAAATCTTCTGTAAGAATATTTCCGCGATAAAAATCGCTGTGATTATTTGAGCAACCTGTAATATTTCCGTCGGCAAGAATTGATGCGATATTTACACCGGCACGACAGAAAAATGGCTGTTCGCGAATTGTACGGTCTCGGTCGAAAGGCATCCAGCCTTCGCAACTATAATTGACCGACAATCCTTTACGTATATATTTAGGGCGATTTTTGGCAAGCCAATCGAGCATTGTTTGGGTTTGCTCGAAGGAAATTTTTGTCTGCGGATTTGCTGCCGCTCTTCCGATGCTGAAAATGCGAAACAATCGCCACGAATTGATATTGTAATGCAATAAAAGTTCGCCCAAAGCATCTAAATCGTTCAAATTTTCGGAATAGACACATGTAACAACGTCTTTGAATTTGACTGATGATTTCCCGATTATTTCGAGAGTTTCGAGTACTTTTTGGAAAGCTTTCGGATTGTTTCTCAGAATGTTGTGAGCCTTTTCGAGCCCGTCTAAACTCAGTGTGATGCTGTACAATCCGGCTTTTACGAGTTGGGCGAATTTGTCTTGATTAAGCAACATTCCGTTGGTTACCATTCCCCAACGCCGATTTTTACTTGTAATGTAAGCTCCTATTTTTGCCAAATCGGGGTGTAAAGTCGGTTCGCCGCCGGTAATTACAAACACAAGTTGCTTGGAATAATTAGCGACAAAATAATCGATAATTTTAAACCAACTTTCGGTGGTTAATTCGGGCGAATCGGGAACGGTTTTGCAATCTGAACCACAATGCAGGCAAGACATATTGCATCTTTTTGTGATTTCTAAAAAAAGATACAGCAAATTGTGTTCGCGGATTTCTATTTTTTTATATTTTTCGTAGAACGACGAGCGAAAGCGATCGGTAAGTTTCAATCCAAACAGTGTTTTAATGTTATTTCACCAAAGAAAGTTGAATGTTGTAAAGGTCGATATTTTCTTGTATTTCGATGCTTGTATCTTTAAAAGTTCCGCCATTTTCTTCGGCATCGATATCTTTTATTTTTACCGAAAATGTTTCGGAAGGCGTGTGTTGAAAGAAAAAATCGGCAAAACCTTGTGTATCGGTATATTTTGTGTCAATTGTATCGGAATTTCGCAACAAATTTAATTGCAAATTCGGTATGGCTTGTTCGCTTTGCGATTTTACGGAAAATCCTTTTTCTACATAAAAATCAACCGGCTCACCATATTTACAACACATTGTAAACGAAACAGTTCCGAGCGACAGAAGATGAAATATATGTTTTCGGAAAAGCATTTTTAGGGCTTCATTTTTACGGTGTACGAAAATTGTTCGGCAACAATATCTATCTCCGATGCAGCGAATGAACCACCGTTTTCTGTTCCGTCGATATCTTCGATTTTCACTGTGTAGTTGTTTGCTGCGTCTTCTTTGAGCCGGGAATAATATACTTTGCCGTCAGTATCCGAAATGTCTTCCGAAACCTGATTGCCGTTGTTGAATAGTGTCATTTTCAAACCCGGAATTGCTTGATTTAAAGTGTCGGTTGCCAGCACATCGTAATTTGTTTGCATATCAACAGGCATTCCGTAACAAGCTGCCAACACCATGGTAAAACTGCCGGTAAACAACCATTTTAAATTTTTCTGAAAGAAGTGATTCATATTCTAAATTTTTAATAAAAGTACAATTATTTACCGAAATAATCAAATTTTATATTTTAAAAATTCTCTCATTTTTTTTTGTAATTTAGTGTTTGCTTTTTTGCAAAAAATGCCCAAATACCTTCAATAATCATACTGACAACAATATAAATTCCGAAGAAAAAAATCATCATTAAAATCCCCTTCAAATTCAAGTAAGCAACAATCGGGATTCCTATCGAAGCCGAAACCATAATTCGAATTATTTGTTTCAGTAAATTCATAATATTTAATATTAACGATTTAGATAAGAACAGTATTTTTAATACTGTATTGGTGTTTATCAAAGCATTATTTAAATACCTTGATACGAATACTCTCAAAATAACAAATTTTTGAGAAGATAGACAAATAATTGTCGAAATAAATTTCTTTTTGGAGTTTGTCGCAAACGTTTGCAATCTTTCCTAAAAAAATATTTTTGTGCTAAAAAAGACAAAGTAATTCTGTTTTAAAACATTATAGATTTCTCAATTTATGTAAAAGAATATTAAGTCCGCAGGAATTTTGAAATATGAAAGTAATTTCACAACTTTGAACGCATTCGAATAATGCTTTATTATAAATTGAAAAAAATGAAAAAGTCAGCTGTTCTTTTTGTTTCGATAATATATTTATTTACAACATCTTGCGACCAATTGGTCGATACCGGATTGAGCAACGACGAAATCATCGGCGGGTTAAAAACAGCACTTACCGCCGGAACCGATACTTCGGCAGATATATTGAATACGCCCAATGGATATTTTGGAGATGCGGCAGTTAAAATTCTGCTTCCGCCCGAAGCTGATCCGATTTTAGATTATATTTCAGACCACCCGTTAATTGCAACAATTCTTCAGTCTAAAATTGACGATGTTGTTCTAAGCATCAATCGTGCGGCAGAAGATGCCGCGTCGGAAGCTAAGCCGATTTTTATTAATGCAATCAGCACCATGTCGATAGAAGACGGGCTTAACATTCTGCAAGGGAAAACAGTCGGCGTTGCCGATTTCGATTCCACAGCCGCCACAATCTTTTTGCAAAACAGAACAACTGCCGAATTAACAGCCGCTTTTGCTCCAATAATTGACGTTTCGCTTAATAAGAAATTGGTCGGTGATTATTCGACCAACGAAATTTGGTCTAATTTAATTACCTTCTATAATGCACTCGGACCTGCACAGCCTATCAACGGCACATTGGGCGAATACGCCACACGCAAAGCTTTGGACGGAATGTTTCTGAAAGTGGGCGTTGAAGAGAAAAAAATCAGAAAAGACCCTTTCAAATGGGCAAGCGACATCATTCAAAAGGTGTTCGGCTACGTTTTTAAGGAATCGTAATTTCTTAAAGTCGGAATGTTATGTTCCGGCTTTTTTTATCTGTTCCGAGAATATTTACATAAAAAAGTAAACAATTTATTCGCTGCCAAAATCATAAATAATCAAACATCAAACAATCATCAAATCAACACATCAACCAACCAACCAACACATCAATTTTATGAATTATACAACACCGATTAATTACGAAATTGTAAAACAGAAACGAGACGAAAGCGAACTCGAAAATTTGGGAACCTCTACCATTCGCGAAATTGTTCGTTTAGTAAACCGAATTGAAGAAGCGACGGGCGAAAAATTCGTTCGCATGGAAATGGGCGTTCCCGGACTCAATCCTCCGCAAATAGGAACCCAAGCCGAAATCGACGCACTCAACAGAGGCGTGGCATCTAAATATCCGATGATTGAAGGCATAACCGAATTAAAACACGAAACCAAACGATTCGTGAAATTGTTTTTAGACATTGATGTTGAAGAAGAAAATTGCGTTCCCTCGGTAGGCTCGATGCAAGGCGGCATGGCGATGCTTTTGGTTGCCAACCGAACCGACAGAAACCGAAAAGGAACCCTGTTTATCGACCCCGGATTTCCGGTTCAAAAGCAACAATGTCGCGTGTTGGGGCAAGATTACGGCTCGTTCGATGTGTATAATTATCGAGGTGAAAAACTCAGAGCAAAACTCGAAGAAGAGTTTAAAAACGGAAATTATTCAACAGTTCTGTATTCCAACCCCAACAATCCATCGTGGATTTGTTTTACCGACACCGAATTGAAAATTATTGCCGAAACAGCCGATAAATACGACGTAATTGTTGTTGAAGATTTGGCATATTTCGGAATGGATTTCAGAACCGATTATTCTACGCCGGGCAAAGCCCCGTTTCAACCCACTGTTGCAAAATACACCGATAATTATATTTTCCTCATTTCGAGCTCCAAAGCATTCAGTTACGCCGGACAAAGAGTGGCAACTCTGGTGATGTCGCCGAAATTGTACAATCGTCGATATCCGGATTTAAAACGATATTATTCGACCGATAAATTCGGCTATTCCATGATTTACGGAGCTTTGTATTCGCTTTCTTCGGGAGTAACACATTCTGCACAATTCGGATTAGCGGCGATGTTGAAAGCTGCAAATGACGGGAACTTTAATTTCTTGAATGATGTTAAAATATATGCAGACAGAGCTTATAAAATGAAAAAATTGATGCTCGAAAACGGATTTAAAATCGTTTACGACAAAGATGAAGACAAACCACTTGCCGACGGATTTTACTTCACATTTTCATATCCCGGACTTTCGGGTGCTCAATTGCTCGAAGAACTTATTTATTACGGAATTAGCGCCATAAGCCTCGAAATTACCGGAAGCGAGCATATTGAAGGTCTTCGTGCTTGCGTTTCGCAAACCAAAGAAATACAATTTGCAGCTTTGGAAGAAAGACTCAACGCTTTTAATAAAGACCATGCAGAAGGGAAAATTATCAGCAATCGAGTGAAAAAAAATAAAGAAGCAAAAGGTTAAATATCGTGTGTTTTTTAACACAGAAAACCACAAAATATTTTCAACATAAAATATCAATCAGTCAAAAAAGAATCGCTAATTTTGAAAAATTTTTATCAAACAATCGTTAATTATAAATAAATATCATGGCAAAAGTAAGAGGAGCTATTGTGGTGGATACAGAACGCTGCAAAGGCTGTAATTTATGTGTAGTCGCATGTCCTACGAATGTTATTGCACTGCACAAGGAAGTTAACGGGAAAGGATACAATTATGCTTATCCCTTAAATCACGATGCGTGCACAGGCTGTGTCAGTTGTGCAACAGTTTGTCCCGATGCAGTAATCACTGTTTATCGCCTCAAACCAAGTAAGTAATCACGAATTAGGAATTAGGAATTAGGAATTGGGAATTAGGAATTAGGAATGTGTGATTTTTTGAAAAATCAGTTGATTCAAAACCGAAAAAATCAATTTTTCAAATAATAAACATTCAACTCTTTCTAAGTCCGAAAATTAAAAAAATCCACACAAAAAAATGGAAGAAATAAAATTAATGAAAGGCAACGAGGCAATAGCCGAAGCTCTAATCAGAGCCGGAGCTGATGCTTATTTCGGATATCCGATTACGCCGCAATCCGAAATTTTGGAATATTTAATGACCGAAGAACCGTATAAACGCACAGGAATGGTTGTTTTGCAAGCCGAAAGCGAAATTGCGGCAATCAATATGGTTTACGGTGCCGGAGCGTGCGGCAAAAAAGTAATGACCTCATCTTCAAGCCCCGGAATCAGTTTGAAACAAGAAGGAATTTCGTATATCGCAGGTTCCGAAATACCGTGTCTTATTGTGAACGTGGTTCGCGGCGGTCCGGGCTTGGGAACAATTCAACCTTCGCAATCCGATTATTTTCAGTCGGTAAAAGGCGGCGGACACGGCGATTACAGACTCATTGTTTTGGCACCTGCTTCGGTACAGGAAATGGCTGATTTTGTTCAACTTTCGTTCGATATGGCTTTCAAATACCGAAATCCGGTTTTGATATTGTCCGACGGACTCATCGGGCAAATGATGGAAAAAGTGATTCTGCCTCCCCAACAAGAACGATTGACCGATGAAGAAGTTGAAAAACGTTACGGAAGTTGGGCTACGGTGGGTAAAAAAGCCGGTCGCGAACGAAACATTATCACTTCTTTGGAACTGAAATCGGAACGGCAAGAAAAGCACAACCACAAACTTCAGGCAAAATATCGCGAAATAGAGAAAAACGAGGTACGTTTCGAGAAAATAAATTGCGAAAATGCCGATTATCTGCTTGTTGCATTCGGTTCTTCGGCGCGTATCTGCCAAAAAACCATACAACTCGGCAAAGCAAAAGGAATCAATATCGGACTCATTCGCCCGATTACTTTATGGCCCTTCCCTTCGGAAGAAATTAATAAAGCTGCTGATAAAGTAAAAGGTATTTTAACGGTGGAAATGAACGCCGGACAAATGGTGGAAGACGTTCGATTAGCCGTGAACGGAAAAAGAAAAGTAGAACATTTCGGACGCTACGGCGGAATGATTCCTTCGCCCGATGAAGTCCTTACAGCACTCGAACAAAAATTAATAGGAGGATAAAAAATGTCAGACAGCACAATATTAACACCCCAAGATATTATCGAAAGAGGGGAATTGGTTTTTAAGAAAACCGCTTTATTAACCGACAATATCATGTCGTATTGCCCCGGTTGCGGACACGGCGTTGCCCACCGCATCACAATGGAAGTTCTGGAAGAAATGGGCATAGGCGACCAAACAATAGGCGTTGCGCCGGTAGGTTGCTCGGTTTTGGCTTACGAATTTATGAATATCGACATGCAACAAGCCGCTCACGGACGCGCTCCGGCTGTGGCTACGGGCATCAAACGTGTGTATCCGGATAAATATGTTTTCACCTATCAAGGCGACGGCGATTTGGCGGCTATCGGAACAGCAGAAACGATTCACGCTTGCAATCGCGGCGAAAATATCGTCATCATCTTTATAAATAACGGAATTTACGGAATGACCGGCGGACAAATGGCTCCCACAACTCTTCCCGGAATGAAATCCTCAACATCGCCTTTCGGAAGAGATGTACAAATGATGGGGCACCCGTTGAAAATTACGGAAATGATAGCCCAACTTCCGGGCGTTGTTTACGTAACGCGACAAGCCGTTCACAAACCGGCATTGGTAAACCGAGCCAAAAAAGCTATTCGTAAAGGTTTTGAGATACAAAAAGAGAAAAAAGGATTGGCTTTTATCGAAATTGTATCGAATTGCAATTCGGGCTGGAAAATGACACCCGTAAACTCTAATATTTGGTTGGAAGAAAATATGTTGCCGTTCTTTCCTTTGGGCGACATCAAAGGATAAATATTAATGGTTAATTATTAATTGTTAATTGTTAGATTAAAAAAATAAAAAATGACAGAAGAATTAATTATAGCCGGATTCGGAGGACAAGGCGTACTTTCGATGGGTAAAATTTTAGCATATTCCGGAATCATGCAAGACCAAGAAGTGAGTTGGCTGCCGTCGTACGGTCCGGAAATGCGCGGCGGAACTGCAAATGTGAGCGTTATTATCAGCGATGAGCGCATCAGCTCGCCGGTATTACAGTTTTTTGATACCGCCATAATATTGAATCAACAATCGCTGGATAAATTTCAGGAAGCCGTTAAACCCGGGGGCGTTTTACTATACGACCCTAACGGAATTACGCATCTGCCGACACGAAAAGACATAAAAATCTACACAATCGAAGGAGCAAAAGAAGCTTCGGCATTAAAAAATTCTAAAACATTCAATATGATCGTTTTGGGAGCATACTTGAAACTGAAACCCATTGTTAAAATGGAAAACGTTATCAAAGGCTTAAAAAAATCGTTGCCCGAACGTCATCACAACCTCATTCCGATGAACGAAGAGGCTATCAAAGTGGGAATGGACAAAGTGAAACAGGTTTCATAGTTTCAATTTTTCTTGGATATTATTGAGAATATAGATTTTTAAAAGTCTATATTCTCTTTTTTTTAGATTTTTTTTGCCTGAAAAACCCGAAAAAATTTCCGGACCATATCGTTTTAATGAATTATTCTATGATATATTTTTTTTTCGATAAAATTCTCATAATTTTGAAAATTATTGTTAACTAATTATAAACTATGGAATTTATCATTGCCTTTATCACACTTACCTTTCTCGAAATCGTATTGGGCGTAGATAATATTATTTTTGTATCCCTTGTAACCAATAAATTACCGGTAACAGAGCAAAAAAAAGCACGCTTTGTAGGCTTGTCCTTAGCACTTGTTATGCGTATCATTTTATTGATAACCATCACGTGGCTGATACACCACTTGACACGCCCATTTTTCCCAATTGAAGGGCTGACAAAAGAACAAACAGTGGAAATATTAAATTCAAAAGCAACGACCGGTTTTATGCAAACAGCATATTATATCTTTCATTCAATTGGTGTTCGCGAGCTTATATTAGCTGCCGGAGGCTTGTTTCTATTGGGTAAAAGTGTATCCGAAATACATCACAAAATGGCAGATGTTGTTGCAGAAAGTACCGAAAATAGCCATGTTTCATTCGGCAGAACAATAGGAATGATTGTTGTTTTGGATATTGTTTTTTCGTTCGACTCAATCCTCACTGCGGTTGGAATTACCGAAAACCTCTATGCCATGGTAGGAGCAGTTACTATTTCAATGTTTATTATGTTGATGTTTTCCAAAAAAATCAGTGAATTTATCAATAATAATCCAACGGTAGAAATGCTGGCACTCTCGTTTTTAATACTTATTGGATTTATGTTGATATTAGAAGGTGTAAGCATCGAAGTTCCAAAAGCCTATATCTATTTTGCTGTTTTCTTCTCGTTCGCAGTAGAATTACTCAACCTAAAAATGAGAAAAGCGAAAACACCCGATAAAATAAAACACTCAATTAAATAGAAAAAATCGGTAATGTTCTGTAACAATTTGACCTCATATACTCGCCGACAAACCGCTGTTGTGGAAATTGGAAATGTTCCGTTAGGCGGAGATTTTGCTGTACGAATACAATCCATGACCAATACACCGACCCTCGACACGGAATCCACTGTTGAGCAAGCCGTTCGTATGATTGAAGCCGGAGCCGAATATGTCAGAATTACAGCACCTACACTCAAAGATGCTGAAAATTTAGAAACAATACACCAAAATTTGCGAAAATTAAATTTTCCAACTCCCTTGATTGCCGACATTCACTTCAGCCCCAAAGCAGCCGAAATTGCGGCAAAATTTGTTGAAAAAGTTCGTATCAATCCGGGAAATTACAGCGAAATGAAACGTTCGGGCAATGCAGAGTACACCGAGACAGAATATACTGATGATATATTACGAATCAAAGAAAAATTTATTCCGCTCCTGAAAATATGTAAAAAAAATAAAACAGCAATTCGAATCGGCACCAACCACGGTTCACTTTCCGAACGAATCATGAGTCGATACGGAGATACACCTCTCGGAATGGTTGAAGCAACACTCGAATTTTTACGAATGTGTGTTGAGGAAAATTTTCCGAACGTCGTCATTTCAATGAAAGCCGGCACCCCCCAAGTGATGATACAAGCCTGTCGGTTATTGGTTGAGAAAATGAGTGCCGAAAATATGAATTTTCCGCTTCATTTGGGTGTTACCGAAGCCGGCGATGGTGAAGACGGTAGAGTTAAATCGGCAATAGGCATTGGCAGTTTACTTGCAGATGGGATTGGCGACACAATTCGCGTTTCATTAACCGAAGAGCCGGAAGCCGAACTGCCCGTTGCAAAAATCCTGACCGAAATTTTTCGACCTGAAAAACTAAGCCTCTATCAAGCTTCGGGCAAAAGCCGAAACGATTCATCTTATTTTTTAAATTTTCAAAGACGGCATTCTTTTGCAATCAATAATATTGGCGGAAATCATGTTCCTATTGTGATTCTGAATGCCCCCAATTTCTTTGAAAATAATATCTCGGAGCATTTCCCCGCAGAGGCAAAGGCTGATTATTTGTTCAATAACAATGAGCAATTCATTTTTGATTATACAATCGACAAAACGGATTCTAACATTGTTCAGGGGCAACAATATCCCGTATTATCGCTCGATAAATATCTTGCTGACAGGAGATTAAACCATATAAAATTTGTAAAAATCAGTGAAAAAGAAGCTTTTACCGGTGATATTTTCCGGATAAAAGACGATAACAATGCCTTAATTTTAGCCGAAATAGACACAGAACATTCCTCGATACATGATTCCAGAAGTTTTTTTTTCAGACTTGCAGAACTTCAAATCGACAACCCTGTTATTTTACACTACAAAATAAACACCTATTCGGAGCACGTATTAATTCAAACTGCGGCAGAAACCGGGGCTGTACTTATCGATGGGTTTGGCGATGGTATATGGATTGATCCCGTTAATTCCAAATCATACAAAGACTTGCAATCTTTATCGTTCAGCATTCTGCAAGGCTGCCGTGCCAGAATTTCAAAAACCGAATACATTTCGTGTCCGTCGTGCGGCAGAACCTTATTCGACCTACAATCGGTAACAGCACAAATTAAATCAAAAACAAATCATCTCAAAAATTTAAAAATCGGTATCATGGGTTGTATTGTCAACGGACCGGGCGAAATGGCTGATGCCGACTATGGATATGTGGGAACCGGAAAAGGCAAAATAACACTCTAC
Organism: Draconibacterium orientale; assembly: GCA_020721645.1. Lineage (GTDB taxonomy): Bacteria > Bacteroidota > Bacteroidia > Bacteroidales > JAADGE01 > DYMH01. The sequence continues at coordinate 161 of DYMH01000077.1, read as the reverse complement.
AAGAAAAAAGAAATCGTAAAAAAAAATATTCCGGAAAATTCAGCGGTTGAAGAATTAATTAATTTAATAAAAAGCAACGGAGACTGGCATGAAGCAGGAAAACAAGACTAATTAGAGTCTGTATTTAAAGTAAAAAAAGTGAAAATAAATTTGCATACATT
>DYMH01000223.1 GCA_020721645.1 Draconibacterium orientale | reverse complement strand
AAACAATTGGTTTCCGGAATAGTTGGTGGAGAAAAATATCAGATTTTAAGAGGTGTTACCGGCAGTGGAAAAACATTTACCGTTGCCAATGTTATCGCACAATTGAATCGTCCGGTTTTGGTATTGAGCCATAACAAAACATTGGCAGCCCAGTTGTATAGCGAGTTCAAACACTTTTTCCCCGAAAATGCCGTTGAATATTTTGTTTCGTATTACGATTATTATCAACCCGAAGCTTTTATTCCAACAACAAATACGTATATCGAAAAAGATTTGTCGATAAATGCCGAAATTGAAAAGCTGCGTTTAAGTACTTCTACAACGCTGCTGTCGGGTAGGAGAGATGTGATTGTAGTGTCTTCTGTCTCCTGTTTGTACGGTATCGGAAACCCGGAAGATTTTCATTCTAATTTGATAGAAATCCGTGTCGGCGATAAAATTGTGCGCAATCAATTTCTCAGAAATTTAGTAGATTCTTTGTATTCTCGCAACGACATTGCATTCAATCGCGGAAATTTTCGGGTGAACGGCGACACTGTCGATATTTTTCCGCCCTACGGCGACTCGGCATTGCGAATTTCGTTTTTCGGCGATGAAATCGATGAAATCGAATCTTTCGACCCTATAAATATTCATACGCAGGCTTCGCTTGATTATGTCCGAATTTTCCCTGCAAGTATTTTTATCACTACAAAAGAAAGAATGTTTGCAGCAGTCGATCAAATTCGATTGGATTTGGGCAAACAAATCGAATTTTTCAAAGAAATTGGTAAACCTTTGGAAGCAAAAAGAATAGAAGACCGCGTTGTTTACGATTTGGAAATGTTATCCGAAATCGGACATTGTCCCGGAATCGAAAATTATTCTCGCTATTTCGACGGCAGAAAGCCCGGAACTCGACCTTTCTGCCTGCTTGATTATTTTCCGGAAGATTATATAACAGTTATCGACGAAAGCCACGTTACACTTTCACAAATACATGCCATGTACGGCGGCGACCGTTCACGGAAAATTAATTTGGTGGAATACGGGTTTCGCTTGCCCGCTGCGATGGATAATCGACCTTTGAAATTTGAAGAATTTGAAACCATTTCCTCGCAAACCGTTTACATGAGTGCCACGCCTGCCGATTACGAATTGCAAAAATGCGGCGGTGTAGTTGTTGAACAAGTGATTCGCCCGACAGGTTTGATTGACCCGCCGATTTTTATTCGTCCCTCTCTCAACCAAATCGATGATTTGCTCAACGAAATCGACGAATGTGTGAAACGTGAAGAACGAGCATTAGTAACAACTTTGACCAAACGGATGGCAGAAGAATTGTCGGCATATTTGGATAAAATAAATGTCCGGAACCGTTATATTCATTCAGATGTTGATACTTTGGAACGTGTTGTAATTATGGAAAATTTGCGAAAAGGATTATTCGATGTTTTAGTTGGGGTCAATCTTTTGCGTGAAGGGCTTGATTTGCCCGAAGTATCTTTGGTCGCAATTCTTGACGCAGATAAAGAAGGTTTCCTGCGTTCCGACCGTTCGCTGACACAAACAGCAGGTCGTGCAGCTCGAAATATCAACGGGAAAGTGATAATGTATGCCGATAAAATTACAGGTTCAATGCAGCGTATGATTGACGCTACCGACCTTAGACGTGAAAAACAATTGAGATATAACGAATTGAACGGTATCACTCCGACTCAAATTAAGAAAAATTTAGGTAGTGTTTTGGGCGGCGAAGCAGACGAAAAACCGAAAACTCTGAAAAAACAATATTTGACCGAAGAAACTCAAATGATTGCAGCAGACCCTGTGGTTTCGTACATGTCGGAAAAAGCAATGTTAAAAGCGATCGAAAATTCGGAAAAACTCATGAAACAAGCTGCCAAAACCATGGATTTCAAGCTTGCCGCCGAATATCGCGACGAAATGTTTGAATTGAAACGACTGTTTGAAGAACGTTTTGGGGAGAAGTAATCTTTATTTGTCAATCACAACGATATCAAACTCAGGCATTACGCCGGAATTTAGAATATTTGCCAAATCCTCAGCTTCTTGTTTTGAAAAATTACCGGTAATTTGTGAATTGCCGCCCTTAATTTCCTGCATAACAAAAGGGCAGGAGTAAACAGTGTTGTTGATGACAATTGCAATTTGTTTATCTATGTTTTCTTTTGTCATTCGTGCCCAAATTCTTGAACCTTCAGCATTCATTGAAATGGAAATTTCAGGAAGATAATCGCCGTTTTGGGCTTCGGATTTTACGATGCAGTCGCCGCTCAAAACAGCTTTCCCGTCGCGAGAAGTTTTTATTGCATAAAGATTAAAATAATTATTTTCGTTGCCGAATGAATTTGTTTCCCAAAGAAGAATCAAATTTCGCGGAAGCAAATTTTTAAATTCCTGTTTGGAAAGATAACTATTGACTTTTGAAGTATCTTCGGTGCGGGAAGTCCCTATTTTAGCACCTTTTTGAAGTTTTCCGTCGTGGTCTGTCGCAGGCATTAGTATTGAAAACAGCGGATTTTCACCAGCATATTTTTCGTTTTCCACATCAATTTTTACCGTGTCATTGAGCATTGATTGCGGTTCGTCATTTATGTTTTCGGATAATTCACCGAGTTTTTGGTTGATAATGCTCAGATTGTCAAAAATTTCGGATATATCGTACGTTTCATAAAAACCTAAGTGAACTTGTGTTTCGAGGAGATTTTTAAAATGATTTTTATCAACTTTTGAATTTATGGAAATTGAATAACATTTTTTATCAGTAATTTCAGTTATTATAACATTTGTTTTTGAAAATAATTCGGATAAAAATGATTTATTTTCAAATCCGTTTTCGATGCGTTTTTTCAGGACTTGTAATGAAATTGTTTTTGCCGCTAAAATATCCTTTTTAACTGCATTGATTACTTCAATATTTGTCGATTGAAAATTTATTTTATCTTTATTTTCAAACGTTGCGAAATACGATGCCAAACTTTGATTGGGCGACATTATAGAAATTTGATTTACCAAAACGTCAATAAATTCATCTTTTTGGGGATTGAATTTTTCTTTTGCAAGTTTAAAAGCGTTTAAAAATGTTGAATCGCTTGTGTTGTTGGTCGAATTCCAAATGTATTTGGCATCTGACAATTGGAACAGAAGTTCCGTTTTTTCTTGTGCCTGATTACAACCGAATGAAAATAGAATAAACGAAAAAACAAAAATAGAAGTAAAAATTTTCATGGTATTAAATCTGAATTGTTATAAATATTAATTTTGAAAGTTATAAATATTTACTGAATAAGATGTAAAAATTGTCATAAATTTGAAAAACTATATCT
>DYMH01000076.1 GCA_020721645.1 Draconibacterium orientale | reverse complement strand
TTTCGGGATAAAAATCCCGAAAAACGTTGACTTTATGGACGGACTCTAATTAAAATTTTCACAACATGAAATTAGAGAATAATACAGTTTTGATAACCGGCGGAAGTTCCGGAATTGGCTTAGAATTAGCCAAAGTACTTGTTGCAAAAAACAATAAAGTACTAATCTGCGGACGAAATTTGGAAAAACTCACTCAGGCAAAAGCCCAAATTCCCGAAATAGAATTTTTTCAATGTGATATTTCAAAACCCGACGAGAGCGAAAAATTGGCGAAATGGGTAAAAGATACTTATCCGGCGTGTAACAATCTTATTAACAATGCAGCAATTGTCAATAAAATTGATTTTTTTGATGACAAAAAATCAATCGAACTCGCTGAAATTGAGTATGAAACCAATTTATTGGCTCCAATCAGGTTAATAAAACTCCTTTATCCGACACTCAAAACGCACAATTCTTCGGTAATAATAAATATCACAACAGGTTTAATTTACGCGCCAAGAGTCATTTACCCGTTCTATAACTCATCAAAATCAGCATTACACTCATTTACTCAAACCCTTCGAATTCGTTTAAAAAATGAAAAAACCGAAGTATTTGAAGTGATGTTTCCGGCTGTTGACACCCCGTGGCATCAAGGAAAACCTCCCAAAATAGCAATTAGCACCCAATCGGCAGTATCTGAAATGATTAAAGGGCTTGAAAAAGGAAAACCGGAAATCAGGGTTAGAGGTGCTAAAATTCTTTACAAAGTTTCACGCTTGGCTCCCGGATTTGCACTAAAAAAAATAAACAGTTTGGAATAACAACAGTCCATGAAACCAATTTTTGAAATATTTTTTGGCAAACACAACGACTTTTCTTTCGAAAACCGTGTTTTTAATGCCATTGCTTTCATCACTGTTTTGCAATGCGTTATCACTTTTTTCTGGAATTTATCGCTGGGAATGCCGATATATATTATTTCTACGATTTCGGTTATCGGGTTGATTTGCACAGTTTTTTACTACTATTCGCGTTTCAGAAAAAAATTTAATGCCCTTTCCTACCTTATTTTAGCTTGCATTTTATTGTCGGTTGTTTGGTTTTTGAATGAAGGTTCAAAGGGAGCAACTTCGTTTTCGTTTTTATTCACTGCGGTCGGAATTATTTGTATTTCCAACAAAAAACATCATTTCATCTTTCTTTCAATCATCCTTCTAAATATTGGATTATTGTTTTTTCTCGAAAAAAACTTTCATAATGTGTTCATGCACGGACACCACACGCACGATGAAATACAAAGCGATATGGTTTTTTTCTTTATTCTCGATTTAATACTCATTTATTTCATTGTCAGCTTTTTGAAAGATAATTACGATAAAGAAAATAAAATTATTGAAACCCAAAAAGAAGCACTAAACCGACAAAATATCAAAATTACCGACAGTATTAAAAGTGCCGAATTGATCCAGGGAGCTTTGCTTCCTAACAATTCGTATTTGAAAACCTTACCAATGATTTTTTTGTGTATTACAAGCCCAAAGACATTGTAAGCGGCGATTTTTATTGGGTCAATTCACATAAAGACACAAGCGTTTTTGTGGCGGCCGATTGCACCGGACATGGTGTTTCGGGCGCATTGATGAGCATGCTCGGAATTGCATTTCTGAATGAAATTACCGCAAAAAACCCTGATATACAGCCCAATGAAATGCTTGATGAATTGCGAAAAAAGATTATTTCTGCCTTAAACCGGTCGCAAACGAAGAACACTTTTGGTTACGGAATGGACATTTCTGTTTGTTCATTGAACCTCAAAAACGGTAGTTTGAATTTTTCAGGTGCAAACAATTCTCTTTATTTGATTAGAAATAAGCAAATAATTGAATACAAAGCCGATAAAATGCCAATCGGAACGTATCCCAAAGAACAACCTTTTACGTTGCAAACTATTGATATTGAAAAAAATGATGTTTTTTATATTTTTTCCGACGGTTTTGAAGACCAATTTGGCGCCAACAAAAAGAAATTTTCGAAAAAGAATTTTAGAGCATTTCTTCTCGATAATCATGAAACAGAGATGAAACAGCAACCCATTTATTTTGAAAACCACTTAAACCAATGGAAAGGAAACGAGGAACAAACCGATGATATATTGGTCATCGGAATAAAAATTTGAAAATGTTTGATTTTCAATAAATTACAATATTTTAAAATTTTATTTATAAATTCCTTATAATCAATTATTTATATAAAATATCTCGAACTATTGACTAATTATTGTATCAAATAATATTTTTTGATTGAAAACAGTTTACGTTATGAATTTTTACATTTATATAATTTATATCTTTACTTTTGAGTAATGAATTTCACAAAAAAGACATTCATTTTTTATCATTTGAAATAATAAAAAGTTATGATTGCTCAAAGATTAAAAAATTCCTTCGACAGATATTTTGTTGCTCCGATTGAAGTTTGGGAAAATTTTGCATCATTTTGTGAGCTTGTAACTTTTAAGAAAAACGAAGTCTTAAAAAAATCAAATCAAACCGAAAAATTCGGATATTTTGTTTTAAAAGGCTGTGCCGGCGTTTTCATTTGGAAAGAGAACAATTACGTTTGTTTAGATTTGATGTACGAAAATATGTTTTTTGCCGATTATATGTCGCTAATTACCGGCGAGGCTACAACCTTGGAAACAATGGTTTTAGAAAATTCCGAGATGCTCAGAATTTCAAAAGAAAATATCGAAAAACTCAAATCAACACAAATCGGGTCTTTGATTTTTTTAATTTCAGCCGAAAGTTCTTATGTCGAAAAACAACAGCAAAAAATTGATTTACTGTTAAAAACAGCAGAGCAGCGATATTTTGAACTCTTGCAAAAACAACCCAATATCATCAAACGAACCGCTCAAAAACATATTGCATCATATCTGGGAATAACCACGGAAAGCCTGAGCAGAATCCGTAAAAAAATTACCGAAATTTGATAAATTAACTTAGGATAACTTTTTTGATTTAGGAATGGAATACTATTGCGTATATTATTAACTCTCAAAAAATCAAACGTATGCGAACAATTTCAAGTATTCTGTTTTTGCTGATTTCGTAGTCAGGTTTTGCACAGAATAATTCACAAAACATCGAACGAAAGGGCTTTCTCTTCGGAACTTCTGTCGGAATTTCTTACCTTAATATGGAAGTAGAAGGATTTGAAAATCAAAACTTTGCAACAGCATCGTTTCCGAATTTCAAAATTGGCAGCATGATTTCCGAGAATACCGCCTTACTTTTGTATCTTCCGGGCAGTGTTTACAATTACACACTATCAGGCAGGACACGAGACAGAGGATTTGAAGGAATTATTCCTTCTGTTCAACACTGGACTAATGATAGAATATGGCTTTTGGCAGGCATTGGTATCTCTATGGACGCACCGGCTTTTTATGATATTAAAAGTAAAGACGAACGAAAATTTTATTTCGGATACGGTGTTATTGCTGCGGCAGGGTATGAAATTTGGATAAAAGGGCGATTTGTAGTTGATATCCAAGCCAGAATGCATTATGGTGAAGTGAAATTTGATAATTTGAATGAAAATGGATTAGCGGCTAACTTTCTACTCGGAATCAATTGGTATTAAAAAGCTAATCAAAAATAGAATTTTTAAGTTTTTAAACCGATTAAAATAAAAATATTTAATTTTATACTTTAAATTTTTAAATATTATAAAATCAATGAAACACGATTGGAAAAAAAACGACAAGCAGTATTATTTGCCCAAAAATATACCTCAATTGATTGATATTCCGAAATTTAATTTCATCACTGTTGAAGGCAACGGAAATCCGAACGATGATTTTTTTGCGGATTATATAGGAGTTTTATATTCGCTGTCTTATGCCGTAAAAATGAGTCCAAAGCAAGGTTTTGCGCCGGCAAGTTACGAGGAATATACGGTATTTCCGCTCGAAGGTGTTTGGGACATTGATAACGATGCAAAAAAAAATTATAACGGTATTTTGGATAAAAACACATTGGTATTCAAACTCATGATGCGACAACCCGACTTTGTTACACCTGAATTTGCTGCAGAAGCAATTGCTCGAACAAAAAAGAAAAAACCGCACGAATTGCTCGAAAAAGTGAAATTTGAAATCATAGAAGAAGGGCGTTGCGTGCAAATGTTACATTTGGGAAGTTACGACAGCGAACCGGCAAGTTTTGCAAAAATGAAAGAGTTTGCCGATGCAAATAATTTGGTAAGAATAAGCATGTTGCATCGCGAAATATATTTGTCCGATGCCCGAAAAACAGCTCCCGATAAATTGAAAACTGTTTTGCGATTTTGTGTGAAATAAACCGGATATAATAAAAAGCATTATGAAAATATTTAAATACACTATTTTGCCAATTCTTTTGGCAACAGTTTGGATAAGTATTTCCGAATTTGCACGAAACGAATTTTTACTCAAATCGTATTGGACAGAACATTACCAATCGCTTGGTCTGATATTTCCTTCCAACCCCGTAAATGGTGCCGTTTGGGGTTTGTGGTCGCTGTGTTTTGCCATAGTCGTTTTCATCATAGCCAAGAAATTTACGCTGCTTCAAACCACACTTCTTTCCTGGTTTGCAGCATTTGTGTTGATGTGGATAAGTTCCGGAAATATGGGCGTTTTGCCGTTTGGAATTCTTCCTTTTGCCATTCCTTTAAGCTTTTTTGAAGCGTTTTTGGCAAGTTATATTGTAAAAAAACTTTCCGACAAAAAAATATGAATGCAAAGAACCAGTAAGCTATTGAATAGGGAAAACAAACTCTCAAAAGAAGTCTCCCTTTTTTTAGACGCATTAAACCATCCCTTACGAAGCGAAATTGATTTGCTGCGAAGCATTATACTCACAGCAAACCAAGAACTTACGGAAAATATCAAATGGAACGGTCCGAATTATTGTTACGAAAATCAAGACCGTATCAGTATGCGCATTCAACCTCCGAAACAAATTCAGTTAATATTTCATCGCGGGGCAAAAAAACTCGAACAGCCGAAGGAAAAATTAATCGGCGATAATTCCAAAATTTTGGTTTGGAAAGAAAACGACCGTGCCGTGGCAAGTTTCAAAAACAAAACCGAAATAGAAAAATCGGAAACCGAACTTTCAAATATCATCAAAAATTGGCTTGAAGCCGCAAAATAAAGATTTTATTTTTAAATTTAAAAAATATTAAATATATATAAATCAATAGAATATTGATTTTATTTTTTTTGAATTTCAAACATTTTTTGAAAATCAAATAAGATAAATTTGTTTATTATATGTTCACTTACTATATTTGCACATGTTTTTTAAAATAAAAATTTTAAGTATGTGGACAACAGAAGTAACTCGAAAAACAACAGCTTCGAAAGAGCAAATTTGGAAACTTTGGTCGGATGTTCCGAACTGGAATGTGTGGGACCAAGAAGTGGAAACATCCGAAATTTTCGGCGCATTTCAGAAAGGAACAAAAGGCGTTTTAAAACCCGCGGGCGGGCCCAAATCAAAATTTGAGATGATTGAATGTACCAAATTCAAGTCATTTGCCGACCGAAGTTTTCTGCCTTTATGCAAAATGGATTTTATTCACACGATAACCGAAACCTCCGACGGTATCGAAGTAACGCATAAAGTTGAAATGTCGGGTTTTATGACCTTTCTGTTTTCTAAAGTGATTGGCAGTAAAATAAAAGTCGGACTTCCGATTGCTGTTGACAAACTTGTTGAACTTGCTGAAAATAAAAATCAAAAATGATGAACTCTGATTTTCTTTACGAAAAACCCGAAGTAAGTTCCGGATTTTTATTATGGCAGGTTACAAATTTGTGGCAAAGGGAAATTAAAAAAGCTCTGGAAAAATACGATTTAACTCATTCTCAATTTGTTTTGCTTGCTAGTATTCATTGGTTTTCGTTAAACAATCAAAATGCAACTCAAATTTTACTGTCAAATCATACGAAAATAGACCCGATGACAACGTCAACCGTATTAAGGACTTTGCAAGCAAAAGGATTGATAACCAGACAAGAACACGAAACCGATACAAGAGCAAAAACAGTTATTCTTACCGAAGCGGGTTTACAAAAAATTAAGCCCGCAATAGAAACTGTGGAACAATTTGACAAGCTTTTTTTTGGTTCCCTTGGCAGTCAAACGGAAGATTTTAACAACAAATTAATAAGTTTGCTCGAAATCGGTGATTTTTCAAAATAAAACAGATTATTTCTAATTTTATAAAGTTACACAAACAACCGTTAGTGGTAATTGTAAACATACAAAAATTATAACAATAAATTAAATAATCATGCAAACAATTTTAGGTTCAGGCGGAGCAATTGGACTTCCTTTAGCAAAAGAGCTAAAAAATTACACCAATAAAATTCGGTTGGTTAGTAGAAATCCGAAAAAAGTAAACGACACAGATGAATTATTTCCCTGCGATGTGAACGATTTTAGTCAGCTCGGCAAAGCGATTGAAGGTAGTGAGATCGTTTATGTTACTATTGGTTTTGAGTATAATACCAAAGTTTGGCAAAAAGTTTGGGTTCCATTTTTACAAACAGTGATTGATGCATGTAAAAAACACAATGCAAAATTGGTGTTTTTCGATAATGTGTATATGTATGCAAAATCGTCAATTCCGTTTATGACTGAAAATGCAGAAATTATGCCTGCCAGTAAAAAAGGAGAAGTAAGAAAACAATTGCAGGACATGATAATTTCGGAAATAGAGAAAAAAAATCTTACTGCACTTATTGCCAGAGCTGCCGATTTTTATGGTCCCGACAACAAAAATAGTGGATTGGAACAAATGGTTGCTCAGCGGTTTTTACAAGGAAAAGGTGCTCAGGCTTTGGGCAATATCAATAAAATACACACCTACACCTATACTCCCGATGCAGCAAAAGCAGTAGCTATTTTAGGAAATACCCCCGACGCATATAATCAGGTTTGGCATGTTCCCACAACAAAAGAAAAACTAACTACAAAACAATGGATAGAATTATTTGCCAAAGAAATCAAAATTGAGCCGAAAATTCAAGCTGTTCCAACTTGGCTAATACATATTTTAGGAATATTTATTCCAATAATGAAAGAATTTCCTGAAATGATGTATCAATACGAACAGGATTATATTTTTGACAGCACCAAATTTGAAAAAAGGTTTGGCATTTCTGCCACTTCACCAAGCGAGGGAGTTAAAACCATGATTGAAAGTTTAAGAAAGTAAGTTCGGATAAATATGAAAATAGATAAACGTGATAAAAAAAATTGGAATAAATGCCGGAAATTAAAAGATTAAATATTTGTGTCAAATGTTTACAAAACAAGATATATTAGAAAAAATTCAAACCCAATTTTTGGAACTTGTTTTTAATTTAAAATGCACAATCTTATGAATTATAATCTTAACTTTTTCATTACAATTTTGCCTTATGCTTTTGCTCTTCATAACCTCGAAGAAGTTATAAGTATGGGAAAATGGACGAAATCTATCCCAAAATCTATACATCAAGAAGTTACTACCGGGCAATTTGCAATTGCAGTCGGACTTTTTACTCTGCTTGGTTTTGTGGTTATTTTGGCAAAAAACTTTTTTCCGACAAGGGAAATATATTTTCTTTTTGTATCGGGATTTGCAGGAATGCTATTTCTAAATACATTTTTTCCACACCTGATTGCAACAATTTACTTAAAAAAATATGCACCCGGAATTGTAACAGCATTACTAATCAATCTTCCGTTATCGATATTTATTTTAAATTCAATACACAAACTTCAAATTCTTAATATTCAACAGATTAGCTTGTCGGTACTTTTTGGTGGACTTATAGGTGTTGTACTTGCTTATTTATTTTTGAAAGTCGGATATTTTTTTACAACCAAGCGATGGAAATAAAATTTAATTGGATAGGTGGCGCTACTTTTATTTTAAGTATCGGCAATCTAACAATTGCCTGCGACCCTGTTTTGTGTGAAAAAGGAACAGTTCAGGATTTTTTTTGGTTCAAATCCAAAAGAATTGAGCAACCTATTTATTCGGAAAATGATTTTGAAGCCATTGATTTATGGCTCATTACGCACAATCACGAAGACCATTTAGACGAAATCGGAATGTCGAAAATTTCGGACACCGCTGAAATTGTTTGCAATAAAAATTCGTACACAATTCTGAAAAACAACAAAAAAAACAAACTGTCTGTTTTGGACCGGAAAGAAACAAAAACTTTTTTCATAAAAGATTATACAATTGAAATAAAAGCAATTCCGGCAATTCACGGCATAAACCCATTAAGTGCGTTTTTCGCCGGAAAAGTAAACGGATATTTTTGACTATTTCCGATAAAAATGAAAAAAATGGGATTTATATCACAAGCGACACAGTGTACAAAAAACAAATTATCAATTCACTAAAAGGAAAACAAATTGATTTGCTCATACCGAATATGGGTGCCGCAAAACAAGGAACTTGGATTATGACTTTGACATTAAACGCTGAAATGTTGAAAAAAATGATTGATAAACTCAACCCACAAATCGTAATTCCGGTGCATTACGGAACTTTTGAACATTATAAAGAACCGGTTGAAAATATCAAAAAAATCAACGACCAACGAATTAAAATAGTGAAAGTTGGAGGTAAAACAAAAGTGAAAATCACTAATAATAAGACAATTTTTGATTCGGATTATTAACTATTTTTCACCTATCACCCTCTGCACAAAAATCCCCACAATAATAAACACAAGCCCAATGGGCGTTGTGAACATAATTTCTTCTTTCAAAATAAAATGAATAAAAATCAATGCCAAAAAAGGCGAAAGAAAAACCAAATTGCTGATTTTACTGTTGGTTTCGGTCAATTGCAAGGACCGCATCCACAAATAAAAAGTAATTCCTGTTTCAAATAACCCAACATAAACCACAGCCGATAAACTTTTCCAATTGAAAACCGGAAGCTCCGAAAACAGCAAAGTCGCAATTAAAATATACACAAATCCGAAAACAAAATTCCAGAATAATTTATTCAATTCGTTCCGTTCGTCTTTCTGATTAAAAATCCAGAAAAATGCCCAAATAATAGAACTTCCGGCAGCCAAAAAAACGCCGAATGGGCTTTGAATGTCGATATTGAATACTTCACCGCGTGTCGAAATAATATACACGCCGGCAAAACCCATAAGTACGGCAAACAAACTACTTCTTGATAATTTTTGCTTCAATAATGGCACCGAAAGTAAAACCAACATCACGGGCCACAAATAATTCAACGGCTGTGCTAATTGGGCCGGTAAAACAGAATAAGCTTTCAGTAAAATAACATAATACAAAAAGGGATTTAAAAAGCCAAGCAGTGCCGAGTGAATGAGTTGCTTGCCCGAAATCGAAAAAAGAACCCGAGTTTGGTGTCGCAAAGCAGCAATAACAGGTAATATAACCAACGTTACTGCCGAAGCAGATAACAAAAGTTGCAAAAAATCAACAAATTCCAAAGCAATTTTAAAAGCCGTTGAAACAGTGGACCACAACAAAACTGCCGAAACGGCATAGAAATACGATTTTTTTTGAGAAGTAAATTTGATAAGCATAGGTTTTTAAGATTTTTTACAGTACAAAAGCCTTTGTAGAGACCTGATGCAATTCAAAAATAGAAGTTTTGAAACATTATTACACTATTTACGTAAATAATTGTAGTTTTGGCAAAATTCTATAAATTAAATTTTCAAGATGATAAAATTAATTGCATTTCTAAAAAAAATCTACGGGAAATCGGTATTAAAAATATTTGGTTGGAAAACCATCGGCGAAATACCTACCGAGGCCAAATATGTTGCCGTTGTGGCACCGCACACAAGTTTTATGGATATGATAGTAGGCAAATTTTACACATGGTCCATCGGCATGCGACCGAGTATCATGGTAAAAAAAGAATTTTTCTTTTTCCCAATGGGATTGCTGCTCAAAAGCTGGGGCGGTATTCCGGTGGACAGGAAAAATGCCCAGAACTTTGTTGATCAAATGGCAGAACGATTTAAAAATCGAAACAAGCTCATTTTGGTGATCACACCGGAAGGCACACGCTCACTGAATACCGAGTGGAAAACCGGATTTTATCGTATCGCCGAAAAAGCTGAAGTCCCGATTTATATGATATTTGGAGACTTTAAAAAGAAAACCGTTGGATTTCTCGGAAAATTTGAACCTACCGGAAACATGGAAGAAGACATCAAAGCCATAAAACGCAACTTTATCGGAATTACAGGATATCACGCTTCAAAATTTTCGGTTGGTGACGTTTCCTAAATCGATAACTTTACTTGAAGTTTTTATCGGTTCAAAACAAAGAAAAGCCAAAAAGCATGTCTGATATTTTAAAAATAACACTTATCCAAACGGTTATTGTATGGGAAGACGTAGAGAAAAATCTTTCGATTTACACAAAAAAAATAGATAAAATTGGCGAATCGACCGATATTATTGTACTTCCCGAAATGTTTGCAACCGGTTTTTCGATGAATCCGCAAAAGTTTGCCGAAAAACCGGACGGACCTATTTTTTCGTGGATGAAGAAATCCGCTGCACAAAAGTCGGCTGCCGTTCTTGGCTCTGTCATTGTTGAAGAAAATAATCGATACTACAACCGGCTGTATTGGGTACAACCTGACGGACATTTTGAAAAATACGACAAACGACACTTATTTTCATTAGCCGGCGAAGAAAAACATTATACGTGCGGCATGTCAAAACTCATCGTCAATTACCGTGATTGGCGTATTCGCCCTTTGATATGTTACGATTTGCGATTTCCGGTTTGGAGTCGCAATCAAAACGACTACGACCTTCTGATATACATCGCCAACTGGCCCGAGCTTCGCAATCACGCATGGAAAAGTTTACTCAGAGCACGAGCCATCGAAAATCAAAGTTATACTGTCGGACTCAATCGTGTGGGTAAAGACGGAAATGGGGTTGAACATTCCGGCGATTCGGTTTTACTCGATTTCAACGGAATAGGAATGAGCGAATTACAGCCATTTCAGGAAATCGTTGCAACTTTTTCAATATCCCTTTCAAAATTGAACGAAAATAAAGCTAAATTTGCTTTTTGGCAAGATGCCGACAATTTTGAAATTACCTAAAAAAAGACTTAAAATGCACTCACGAATTATAAAAAAAACAGCAGAAACCGTCAAAATAAAAAATCCGTGCAAAGGAACCTGTAAATATACAAAACAAAATTTATGTATCGGTTGCTATCGAACAAAAGCGGAAATCGTTGGCTGGGTCGATTTTTCTGACGAAGAAAAATCACGAATTATTCTGCAAGCCGAATCGCGAAAACGCAGCGATAAAAATGAATAAGAAGAAAAAATCGACATTAATTTTCCGTTATAAGTTGAGGATTTGAAATATTTTCAACTTTTTCTTTTTTCGATTTTTTATTTTTTTTCGTGTTCAAACTATTTTTCATCGAAAGTGGGTTATTTAAAAACCTGTCGTTTTTTGCAACTATGGTATCGAATTGTTCTTTTTTCCGAAAATTGATATAATCCTTGATTTTTTTCGATGTAGAAAAATCTTTTTTATCCGAAGTGTCTTTTTTTTCGACCAAAGTAAAAGAAATTGAAAACGCCAAATACGTTACCACAAGAGCCAAAATAATCTGCCCCAACGAAGGTTTCACATAATAAAAGGTATCTAATATACCGATTTCGTTTACACGCATCAAAATAAGGGTAAAACTGATTTGTAAAAAAATCAAAGTCAGAAGTGTGAAAACCGCCGCAGCAATTCCAAAACGCCCATCGATACCTTTGCCTGCAAATTTTATCGAAAAACCAATCGAAAGTCCAACCAAGATGTCGTACCACCATTCACGTTCGCCGTCGAAGCTGTAAACCACGGAAATAATAATTGTTAGGAATATTGTACCTATAATACCGGCAATGACGGCTTTTTTGAAATCAGATTTTTTTTCGAGATACTCTTTAATTTCAGAAAATTTTGTCAGTTTCACTTCTTCCTGTTTTACTTCTTGGGCTTGGCGAAACAATATTTTGCTGATATAATTTGATGTCGAAATTGTTTTTGGACCGCCGATTCCGGTAGTAAATTCGATTTTACAGCCCGATTCTTCAAATTTCTGAAAAATATCCGGCATCCGGTCATCGGCTAAATTGCAAACAAAAGATGAAGGCAAATTTTCGGTCATTTTTTGCGATTCGTACAAAGTCATTCCGCCAAAATCTCGCAACAATGCCATTGCTGACAAAGGATTTTTCCCGACACCGAGCAATTCTATTTTCATTTTGAGGGTATTTTTAAATGTGGAAATTTGAAATTTAGAAAATGTGAAAATGAATTATTATACTTTGATTGGTTGATTTTTTGATGTGCTGATATGCTGATTACTTTTAATATCAAAAAGTTAAACAATTTGTAAAACGCAATTTATGAGCGTGCTTAGTATATAACAAAGTTGTAAAATTTGCAAGTTGTCATTGTGTTGAATAGAAAGTATTATAATTTTAATTTTTTTAAAATGGTATAAAATAAATTGTAAAATTACATAATGTTTTCATTAAAGTAAAGTAGTCTTTACAATTATTTGTAAAAAAATCAAGGTTCTTATCAACAATCTCTAAAATATTCTTAAAATAGAGCAAGTTTTAAGGATTAAACTTTCTATTTCTTGTTATTTTTTTAACTTTGAAAATTTATAAATAAGCAGAAAACAGAAAAAGAATGTGGAATTTTTTAGCACGAATAATTATTAGAAATCGCCCGGCTTTTATCACAGTAATTGTTTTAATTACAGTATTTATGGGATACAGAGCCTCCAAAATTCAGTTGTCGTATAATTATGTACAATCTTTGCCCAAAGATGACCCCACCATGATTGCCTACGAAAAATTTAAAACAATTTTTGGCGAAGATGGGCGAATCATGGCTATCGGCATACAAGACAGCGATTTTTTCAAACTCGAAAAATTCAACGATTTCTACAAACTAACTCAGCAAATCAAAAAAACCGAAGGCATTGAAGATGTGATGTCGGTTGCAAATCTCTACGATATACAAAAAAATGATTCTCTTCATTCGTTCGATTTTCATCAATTGCTCATGAAACCTGTCGAAACGCAGGAAGAATTGGACAGCTTGGCAAAACGTATCCGACAATTAACATTTTATAAAGGAATACTTTTTAATCCGGAAACACATTCGTATGCCATGATGATAACCTTCGACAGCAAGGACGTAAATTCCAAAAAACGCATCGAAATTGTCAACGGAATCAAAGAAAAAGCAGATGCTTTTGGGCTAAAACATCAAACAAAGATGTATTTTTCCGGAATGCCTTATATCCGAACAACATATATGATGATTGTTCTGAAAGAAATGAAACTGTTTTTACTTTTGGCAATACTTGTTACTGCAATTATTCTGTATTTGATATTCAAATCGCTTCGAGTTGTCGCATATTCAATGGTTATCGTGGTTGTTGGAATCGTCTGGTCGCTGGGAACTATTGAACTACTTGATTACAAAATTACAATACTCACCGGATTGATTCCCAGCATCATCACGGTCATCGGGCTGCCGAATTGCGTGTTTATCATCAATAAATATCAAGTTGAATTAAAAATTCATCGTAATAAGTTAAAAGCAGTTTACAACAGTATTACCAAAGTAAGCCTGTCAAATTTTTTGGCAAATGTAACCACAGCAATCGGTTTCGGGGTATTCTATTTTACTCAAAGCTCCTTATTGGTTGAGTTTGGTGTGGTTTCGGCAATAAATGTGATGGCAACTTATTTAATCGCTTTGGTTTTGGTTCCTACGATATTGAGTTATATGCCAATGCCCAAAAAACGCCATACACTCCATTTAACCGGAAAACGCATTACAAAAGTTTTGGAACTTGTAGATATTTGGGTTCACAACCGAAAGAAAGTGATTTTTGCTTCATTGACCGCTGTTACGGCAATTGCAATTGTCGGTATGTATCAAATTAAATTAATAGGATACGTGGTCGATGATTTACCAAAGAAAAATCCGATTTATACCGATTTGCGATTTTTTGAAACCAATTTCAACGGCGTTTTACCGTTTGAAGTTTCTATCGACACAAAAAAAGAAAAAGGCGTGTTTGCAAATAATGCTAAAACACTTTATAAAATTCATTCTTTGCAAAAAATGTTATTGAAATATTCCGATTTGTCAAAACCACTTTCAATTGTCGAAGCCCTCAAATTTGGCTACCAATCCTATCGTGGAGGAAACGACAAATTCTATCTTTTGCCGCCTCCGGGCGAACTTCAAAAACTTACTGAATATACGCAGGGTGTCGATAATAATAGAAATTCGTTCAGTGCTTTAATGGACACCGGCAGGAGATACACGCGGGTCAGTTATCGTATGAAAGATATTGGTTCCGAGAAATTGAAAGTATTGACAGATGAAATCAAACCTAAAATAGATTCAATTTTTCCTGCAAAAGAGTACAATGTTGATATTACGGGAGGCAGTCTGGTTTTTCTAAAAGGTAACGATTATTTGTTTCATCATCTGTTTGTGGCACTTACCATCGCCATTGTTTTGATTTTGATATTGGGAATTGCTTTATTTCGTTCACCTGCCATTATCATTCTGTCGAAACTGCCGGTTCTCATTCCTTTGGTCGTAACAGCCGGAATTATGGGTTTTGGAGGTATCGACTTTAAACCTTCGACAATTATCATTTTTACCGTTGCTTTTGCACTCTCGTCCGACGGCACAATTTATATACTTGCCGAATATTGGAATCAATTGAGAAAACACCCCGGCAATCCGGCTGCAATATCCAATACCATTAAAGAAGTTGGAGTGAGTATGATTTATACTTCGATTATTCTGTTTTTCGGATTTGCAATTTTTGCAGCATCGAGTTTTGGAGGAACGGCTTCGCTCGGAATATTGATGTCGATAACAATTGCTTCATCACTGTTCACCAATTTGGTTCTGTTGCCGAGTATCTTGATTTCGATAGAGCAGTATAAAGAAAAAAGAAAAATTCGGGTAAGTGAAAAACTAAAAGAGAAAAACTAAAACATAAAAAAGCCTCCGTTTATATAAAATCCGGAGGTTTTTTTTTCATGATTTTAGTCCAATTTGAATTTTATCGGAATTGTGTAATCCGAAGCACTTTTTTCACCATTTGCCATTTCACCCGGAATCCAATCGGGCAATAAAGAAACAACACGAATAGCTTCTGCATCAAGCAACGACTGTGCTCCTTTTGCAATTTTAACGTTGTTTACTTTCCCTTCTTTTGAAATATTGAATTCAACATAAACCATTCCTGAGATGCCTTCTTTTATCGCTTGTTCGGGATATTTCACATTGTCGGCTATAAATTTCATTAAGGCTTCCTGACCGCCCGGAAATTCGGGTGCGACATCGCTTGTTTTGTCCGTTGCGATATTTTTTTCCGTAGATGATTTCGCATCTTTAATTTCTTCGGTTTTTTCGTTTTTACATGCAAAAGCAAATATTACAAGTGCAATTGCGGGAACGGCAGCCAAAATTCTGAATTTTGACGCGAGAGAAGCATTTTTTCTTTTCATCATTGTTAATCGTTTAAATGTTAAAGATTTGTTGAGATTATTGGCTAAACCCGGTTGCACACCAATTGTTTGTTCGAGAAGGAGCATCGAGTACCGTGTCGAGTCGAAGCCATGCTCCAAAACTCCCTTGTCGGCAAGATATTCGTGGGTTTCTTTCAGTGCTTTCCTGAATTTCCACACAAACGGATTGTACCACTGTAAGATGCAGATTATCTCGAGAATTACTGCGTCTAAGCTGTGCAATTGTTCGGCGTGGGTTTTTTCGTGAAGTAATATTTTACTAAAATCTTTGTTTTCAATTTCTTTTTCGTTGGTAAATATCAATTTGAAGAATGAAAATGTTGATATGTCTTTGTGCGAATAAATCAATTTCAGTTTTCCGTAAGTTTTCTTTTCGCCCGTGCGATAGATTCGGGCAATTTGGACTGTCTGTAACATAAACTTGAAACTCAATACCGCAACGCCGAACAGATAAATGTATTTTAATACGATAAAGACAAGGTTTTCGGTGAAAAACGAAGAATTGGTATTGATTTTTTCGGTACCGACTGAAACTGTATTTAAAACAGTGCCTAATGTTCTATTTTCGGAAATATCGGAAATCGGAAACGATAAAAATGGAATGGTGAGCGAAAATATCAATGCAAACAAAATAAACGTGCGATTTATTTTGAAAAACGTCTGATTTTGTAAGAACAAACTGTAAATCAAATAAAAGATTCCCGAACTAAGCAGAATTTTAAGGCTTGCAATTATGAGATTATTCATTGTTGTCGGATTTTGAGTTGATATTTTCGTCCAAAGTGCGTTTTATTTCTTCCATTTCTTCTATCGTCATTTCGTTTTCATCGGCAAAGAACGACACCATTTTTTGATACGAATTACCGAAATAATTGGTCAGAAAATTTTTAAAATAATGTTTCGAGTATTCTTTTTTGCTGATTAAAGGATAGTATTCGTGCGTTTTTCCGTAAGCCGTGTATCCTACAAAACCTTTTTTCTCCAAAATCCGAATTATCGTCGAAACGGTATTGATTGCCGGTTTCGGATTTTCAAATTCCTCCACAAGGTCTTTGACAAATCCTTTTTCTTTTTTCCATAAAATTTGCATTATTTG
>DYMH01000222.1 GCA_020721645.1 Draconibacterium orientale | reverse complement strand
CACATAAATTTGAATTGGTCGCAAATTGTATTGATTAAGTAAATAAGTCTAAATTTATTCTCTTTGACACAATTACGAACTGACTAAAAAATGAATTCTTCAAAAATCAGAATCATATTTATTGTTTTATTGCCTTTTGCCTTGAATCACCGGTTAAAAGCTCAAAATTATAAAGAATATATGTATAATGTAAACATGGCAGGATATTATTCAGATTCAAATTTAGATTCAAATATCTATTATTACAAAAAAGCATTTAAAGCTGTTGCACGACCGATTAGTGATGATTTATTGTTTTGTGCTGTCAGCTACGCAAAAAGCGGACACAAAAAAGAACTATTGAGATGTTTTAAAGAATTGAGAAAAAGAGGCTACTCTTCCGAAAAAATATTTGAAATCGATTATGACAGTGTTTTTTATAAATATACAGAATCGAATGAATGGAAAAAAATCGAACAAACAATCAAACCTGAAATAGATTACGACTTGGCAATAGAATTATCAGAATATCTGGGTGCAGATCAGTTTGTACGAGATAGATGGCAAGATTCAATTCTGAGATGCCATCTTCACGAAACAGATTCAATCACAACTGAAAATATGCTCGAAATTATTAAAGAACAAGGGTTTCCCGGAGATATAAAACTTGGTTGTTACAGTGCAAAATCTTTAATATTAACGATTCATATAATCAGCGATTACGGAAATAAAGAAACATGGAATACTTTTTGGCAACCTTTACTTTTAAACGAAGCGGAAAGAGGTAATATATCTTATAGTCATTATGCTTTTTTAAAAGATCGATATTACGAAATTTATGAAAAGGTTAGTTATTATGGCACAAATTATTCCGTAACAGGTTATAAACCAAATATGAGTATGGATGATATTCGTAAACTCCCCAAAATATACGATTTACCCATAAAAGATATTAAAAACGTCGATAAAAGAAGAGCAGAAATCGGTTTGCCGCCTCTAAAAACAGAGGCAAAATTTATGAATATCACATTACCTGCAGATTACCAACCATGATTTTAATTCTTTCAAGCCCTTCAGACGGCTCTACAAATGATGTCATTGATTGGCTGATATTTCAGGAGAAGAAGTATCTTCGCATTTGCTCAAAAGATTTGGTTGATTTGAAAATCATCAAGTTGAACGGAAAAGATTCCGATATCGTCTTACAATTCAAAAATAAAGACTCTGCTTTCACAATCAGTTTGAGCGAGATAAAATCTTATAGGTATCGAAGAGATGAACTCCGCTTCGATTTCGAAAAATACCACTTGAAAGAAGAAGACCCTGAGTTCGAAAAGGAAATTAATCGCTTTCTGGATAAGCAATCGGCAGAAATTCATCATTTTTTGCATTATTGTTTGGAGCAAAAACAAGGATTCGGAAGATATGCCGAAAATTATACCAATAAACTGATCAGCCTTCAAAACGCAAAACAAGCCGGTTTTATAATTCCTGAAACATACATCGTAACAGATCGTCAATCTAAACAAGAATTAAAAGCCGAAACACAATATATTACAAAACCGGTAGCATCGGATACTGTTTCTTACCGAAATTTTAATTTTGCAGCTGCAACTGTCGGAATATTTTCCGAAAAGATTTTTCAATCCCAAACACAGTTTCCGTCTTTGATACAAAAACAAATCAAAAAAAAATATGAATTGAGAATATTCCATTTGGACGAGAAAAATTTTGCAAGTGCAATCTTTTCACAAAATAATGATAAAACAACTGTCGATTTTAGAAACTACGATGAAGATAAACCCAACAGACTTGTCCCTTATAAAATGTCGGAAGAACTCGAAAATTCAGTTAACACGTTTATGAAAAGTATCAACATGAAATCAGGATCATTAGATATTATTGTGAATATGAAAGGCGAATTTATTTTTTTGGAAGTCAATCCAATCGGTCAATTCGGAATGGTTTCGGGACCGTGCAATTATCAAATTGAGAAATATATCGCAGAATATTTATCGAACTAAAGCTTTAAAGTTCAAAAATTGATTAAAATATGAATTCACAACAAATCGCAGAAAAATTGAATGAAATTAATTCTAAATTACCCATACATGCTCAGTTTTGGGAAATTTCGGAAAAAGAAAAAGAATTTCCTACGGTAAAAAGTACAAAATATAACACTGAACATTTATTTCCGCATAACTTATCCAAACAAATCAGCCACAATCCAATTATTGATGAATAAATTCTGCGACAACGATTACCTGATTCGTTTCTCCGATTGCATTCCGGTAAAGGGTGAATTCAGAAGTATCAATTGCGATTTAACACGCAGTGATTTTGAATTTATACCGAATGATTTATGTAATTTCTTAGAGCAAAACAATAAACTTTCGTGGGGCGAAATAAGCCGAAAATATAAGGAAAGTGATATTGCAATTATAGAGGAATATATTGATTTTCTGCTCGAAAAAGAATATATTTTTTGGGGAACACAGAGGGAAACTGAATTTTTTCCGGAAATCGAACAAAAATTTAAAATTCCTTTTGATTTAAGCAATGTTATTATTGAGATAAATCCCGGAAATATCGAAATAACAAAAAAAGGTATAAAACAAACATTGTCGTTGGGAGCCAAACATTATCAACTTCGTAGTTTTGAACAAATTGATTTTGATATTCTTGATGATATTTTAAATATGTTTCTTGAAAGCAGGGTAAACAGGATTGAAATCTTTATTCCATACAACAAAGAATACTCGAATGATAAATTAGAGGTTATGATTGATAAGCATTTGAGAATTTCCAACTTGTTTTTATTTAATTCGCCGTTAGAACAAAAGTTTGATCGTTGGCGAAGTCAAGTAATATGCACACATAAAAATTCCTTAACTCATAATGATTTTATCAATAAAGAAATTGCAAAATTTACAATAAATATTGATTTTTTTATGGAGTCTCTTTCCCATAATACATATTATAACAAAAAAGCATGTATCGACAAACTCGGCAATATTAAAAACAGTCTCGAATTGGATGAAACTTTTGGAAATATTGCAAATACAGATTTAGAAATTGTAATAAAGAGTGCTGAATTTCAGAAATTATGGAACTTGTCGAAAGATATAATCGAAGATTGCAAAACATGCGAATTCCGTAATATTTGTTTCGATTGTCGAAAGCCACAGTTTGACGGTGTAAAATATTTTTTCGAATCACTTTGCACACGAAAAATGCGAAATTGACAAGTTTGATTACAAAATTTTTGAAATTTAGTTTCACAAGTTAAATTTTTATAATCTTCGGTTAAACTCTAAAAATTTTCCCTACCTTCGCCTCTCCGTAAACCTGTCGGTGCCTGAAATACGTTGACCGTTTTGAACGCATAAAATTAATAATTTAA
>DYMH01000075.1 GCA_020721645.1 Draconibacterium orientale | reverse complement strand
ACAGCCTCATAGTCATAATAAAAACAAATTCAAAATTTTTAAACAGTTTCTTAATTTTTACAAAAAAAAAAGGAAGCGACCAAAGTCCTCCCTTTTTTTAGAAAATTTCCGGTTGTATTAGTTTACACTTCCCGAAAGTTCGCTTCCTGCTTTGAATTTTACAACTTGTTTTGCAGGTATTTTGATTTCTTTTCCTGTTTGCGGATTTCTACCTGTACGTGCATTACGTTTTGAAACGGAGAATGAGCCGAAGCCTACGAGAGCTACACGATCACCTTGTTTTAGTGCATCACCTGTTGCATCTACAAATGCGTCTAATGCTTTTTTTGCATCAGCTTTTGTTAAACCGGCTTTTTCAGCCATTGCGTCGATTAATTGAGCTTTGTTCATAATAATGAAATTTGAAGGTTAATAAAAAAATTAAAAAATTGGTTTGTATTCTTCGTGAGTTCTGCAACCCGTTTAATAATTTCGTTGTTTCTATGCAAATATAGACTAATCATTTTTTTTTCCAAATTAATTTTGCATTTTTTTTTACGAAGATACCGAAATAACTATAAAAACAGCGTACAGTTGTCAATTTATATATTAAATTAAAACAATAATTGATATAATGTAAAGTGCAATTAATCAATTTAATATATTAAGTATTTCATTTGTAGAGTATTGATGTTCAAAAAAAAAATGATTCACCTATTTTTTGTTTACAAAATGCTTATTTTTGGGGCTTTTTATTCTATTTTTAGCATTAAAATCAGTTTTTTTTTCTTCAAAATTATCTAACATCGGAATATTAATAATAGATGAGCCATTTTTCGCAAAATTTTAAGCAATTTTTATTCATAAAAAAATAATATCGTGGAGTTTGTTTTTTCTTCAAATGATGATTCATTCGGTTTATCAGATAAAAGTAAATAAATTTATATCAGCAAATTTTTAATGTCGATGAAAATAAAATGAAAAAATTAATAAAGTCACAAAAATACGCTACATTAGTACAGTTTTATATCCCGAAGAATGTTTTTTAAATGCCTATAAATCAATAAAATAAATTATATATTATGAAACACATCTTATTCTTATTACTTGTTGGTTTTTCGTTTACACTCCAAGCACAACCGACAAAACTTGTGATTATGCACACCAACGATATGCACTCAAAGCTCATTGGTTTTGGTCCGGAAAGCGATTATTCGCCTTTGATTATCAACAACGACAGCACATTAGGTGGTTTTGCTCGGTTGTCGGCTGTGATAAACGAAAAACGGAATGCCAATCCAAACAATTTTCTGTTACTCGATGCCGGCGATTTTTTGATGGGTAGTATTTTTCATGCAGCCGAGCCCGAAACCGGATTTCAGTTGTCGTTGATGAAGCAAATGGGCTACGATTTTGTTGCTTTGGGAAACCACGAATTTGATTTCGGTTCGCAAAAATTAGCACAAATTATTGATAAAGCCCGGCAAAATCAACAAGTTCCGCAAATTCTTTGCTCCAATATAATTTTCAGTGAAAGTTCAACGAAAGACGATAGTTTGGAAACGCTCTACAAGAATGAGCTTATCAAACCTTTTCAAATTATCGAAAAAAACGGGATAAAAATCGGAATTTTCAGCCTTGTCGGAATCGATGCCGCAGCTGTTGCCCCAAACAGTAAGCCGGTTTCTTTCGATGAGCCAATGAAAGTTGCAAAAAAAATGGTTGAATTATTAAAAAATCAACACCATGTTGATTTTATTATCTGTATGTCGCACAGTGGATTGTATCCGTCAAAGGAAAAAGTTTATGAAGGCGAAGATGTTGTTTTGGCAAAACAAATTCCGGGTATTGATTTGATAATCAGCGGACATACTCACGTTGCAATGCCTGCTCCGTTCAAAGTCAATAACACGTATATTGTACAAGCCGGGTGTTATGTAAGAGAAATTGGTTTTCTCGAATTAAGCTTTGAGAACAAACATCTTCAATCAGTTCGGGGAACATTAATTGAATTGGACGATAAAATACAAGGGGACCCTTTGGTTTTTGAACAAATTGAGAACTATAAAAAAATAACGAATACCAAATTTTTTAAAAAACTCGGGCTCGATTATACACAGCCTGTTGCAGAAACCGATTTTCCACTCACCTGTCACCCATACATCGATGCTTCTGTGAGCAATTTGGGTCCGCTTGCGGCAGATGCGATACGTTATTATATAAACAAAAATACAAAAGAAGGTACCGATGTTACATTAGTGGCTTCGGGAACCATTCGCGAAGATATTGTGCCGGGAAAAACCGGAATACAAACGCCTCCGGATATTTTCAGAATCGCTTCGCTGGGTTGGGGGAACGACAGCATTCCGGGATATCCCCTTTCAACGGTATATCTGACCGGCAAAGAATTGAAAGGCTTGGTTGAGGTCATGCTCTTGGCACAAAAATCGGAAGACAGCTACATTTATTATTCCGGTATCAAAGTGTTTTATAATCCGAAAAAAATGATGTTAAATCGTGTGAAACGTATCGAAATTAATGGAAAAGAAATCGATTTATCGAAAAAAAACACTCAATTGTATAAAATTTCAGCAAATTCGTACCTGCTAAGTTTTGTCGGAAGAATTAAAAAATTGAGCAAAGGTCTGGTAAAAGTTACACCTAAAACTTCCGACGGCAAGCCTCTTTTAAAAATAAGTGATGCTGTTTTGGATTTTGATTTATCCAAAGACGGTGTACAGGAGCGGAAAGAATGGCTTTCAATCATCGCATATCTACAAAGTTTTCCGGATACCGATGCCGATAAAATTCCAAACATTCCGCAAAGCTATAAAACATCGCATTCCTGTTTGGTTGTTGTTGAGAAATAAAAAAATTGAATGAGGTGCTCAAAAAATCAACAGGATATGCCGAATCTGTTAATTTTTATGAAATTATCTCACTTTTTTGCAATGAGAGAAATTGTAAATAGTGTATGAAAGAAAACACGTAATTCGCTTTTATATTGTGCGATACAATAGTATTGCAAGCAGAATTTTTCCCGGAAAACTCCGTGTAACTCTGTGTAACAATAAAATAACTTTTGTATCACAGAGTTACACGGAGCAAAACACAGAGTTGCACAGAGTTATCCATCGCAAATTGTCGCATAATTCATTAATATTCAAACTATTGCACGTTTTCTTGCAAACACTAAATAGCGAAAAAATAAAAATGAATTGATTGTGTTGATTTCAGATTTTCATTTCACAAATTTTAGTATCTTTGCCGTCGAATTTTCAAAGAAAAAGGAATGAAAAAAGAAAAACTTCTTGCGAAATTAAAAAGTAAATACCGCCTTACAATTTACCATGATACTAATTTGGAGGAAATTAACACCTTCACTGTAACGAAATTGAATATTTTTGTTTACGTCGTATTTTTTGTTATTATTATTGGAATTTTTTCGACCCTATTAATTGCTTATACCCCTCTGAAACTCTTGATGTCTTCTCAGAATGATATATCAAAGCAAAGAGATATTATACAAAACTCGATGATGATAGATTCTTTGTCGAAAGAAATTGCCGCTGAAAAATTTTATTTGGATCAGGTAAAAAATATTTTACAAGGAAAATTTCCCGGCGATACCCTTCATCGAAGTTATTCTGTAAAGGATACTGTTAGTAAAATCAGTGATTTGAATTTCAAATCATCTGATTTGGATTCGGTATTATTATCACAGATAGAACAAGAGGAAAACAATAATCTATCGGTAATAGATAAAGTAAAAACTTCTACAAGCATCAAAAACTTGCACTTTTTCATGCCTGTAAAAGGGATTGTAACCAATAAATTTAATTTCGAGAAAGGACATTTCGGTATCGATATTGCTGCTGCAAAAGACCAAGCCATAATGGCTACACTTTCAGGCACTGTGATTATGTCCACATGGAGTTTGGAAACCGGTTATGTAATTGAAATTCAGCATCGTAACGATTTGCTTTCGCTATACAAACACAATTCGGTGTTGCTCAAACGAACCGGCGACCGTGTGAAAGCCGGCGAATCCATCGCAATTATTGGCAATTCGGGCGAACAAACCACGGGTTCACATCTGCATTTTGAACTGTGGCATAATGGCGTCCCCTTAAATCCGGAAGATTATATTGCTTTTTGAACATTGCTTTTAAAATTAATGAAAAGACGCATTGCCATACTTGGTTCAACCGGCTCGATTGGAGTTCAAACACTTGATGTTATCAGAATGCATTCCGATAATTTCGTGGCAGAAATTTTGGTTGCAGGCACTAATGTCGATTTATTGATTCGGCAAGCCCGGGAATTTGTCCCCAATATCGTTATCATATCCGATGAAAAAAAATATACTCTTTTAAAGGAGGCTTTGGCAGATTTGCCCATAAAAGTTTACGCCGGAAACGATGCCATAGCCCAAATTGTTACCTCGGACAGTATTGACATGGTGCTTACGGCAATGGTCGGTTTTGCCGGACTGCTGCCTACGCTGAATGCTATAAAAGCCAAAAAAGCAGTTGCTCTGGCAAATAAAGAAACCTTAGTCGTTGCCGGCGACCTCATTACACAGGCAGCAATAGCCGCACAAGTTGCTGTTATTCCGGTAGATTCGGAACATTCGGCAATATTTCAATGCTTGGTAGGAGAACCCGAAAACGCAGTCGAAAAAATCTATTTAACTGCGTCCGGCGGACCATTCAGAGGAAAGAATATCGAATTTCTGAAAAATGTAACAAAACACGATGCACTGAAACACCCAAATTGGTCGATGGGTGCCAAAATAACCATCGATTCGGCAAGCATGATGAACAAAGGTTTGGAAGCTATTGAAGCCAAATGGCTCTTCGGCATCAATCCCGAACAAATTGATGTTGTGGTACACCCGCAATCCATTGTCCATTCAGCGGTTCAGTTTATCGATGGCTCGGTAAAAGCACAAATCGGGCTTCCCGATATGAAATTGCCGATTCAATACGCCCTTGGATTTCCCGAGCGATTATATTCTTCGATGAAACGGTTCAGTTTTTTTGATTATCCAAATCTTACATTCGAAAAACCGGATTTTGAAACTTTCAAATGCCTCAAAATTGCCTTCGATGCTCTGAATCGCGGAGGAAATGCTGCCTGTATTATGAATGCAGCCAACGAAATAGCTGTTGAAGCTTTTTTGAACGATAAAATTCGTTTTTTGGAGATTGCATATCTCATTGAAAAAACCATACAAAACACACAATATCTGCCCAAACCGAGCCTGAACGATTATATTGAATCCGATTCGGAAGCTCGACGCAAAGCAACACAATTAATTAAAATATTTAACATTTAATTCGATACCATGGGAACAGTAATTATTATAGCTCAACTCCTCCTAAGTCTCTCAATTTTAGTGATATTTCACGAAGCAGGACATTTTACTTTTGCAAAAATATTCAAAGCACGTGTTGAAAAATTCTATTTGTTTTTCGACCCTTGGTTTTCAATTTTCAAAATCAAAAAAGGCGAAACAGAATACGGAGTCGGTTGGATTCCTCTTGGTGGCTACGTGAAAATTTCGGGTATGATTGACGAATCAATGGATAAAGAACAATTGAAACTGGAACCGCAACCATGGGAATTTCGTTCAAAACCGGCATGGCAACGACTTTTGATTATGCTGGGAGGTGTTATGGTGAATTTCTTGTTGGCGATTTTTATCTATATTTTCATGCTTTTTATCAAGGGCGATGATTATTTGCCTGTGAGCGAGTTGAAATACGGTATTGTTACCGATTCTTTGGGGCGGGAATTTGGTTTACGAGACGGCGACAAAATTCTTCGTGTCAATAACAAAGAAATTGAAAACTATAACGATGTCCTGCCCGAAATATTACTCAACCAGCCGCGTACATTGCAGTTGGAAAGAAATGGACAACCCATTGAAATCACGTTTACAAACGAAGATTTAGCCCAAATACTCGACAATAAACAAATGAAATCGGCATTAATTTCGCCGAGGATTCCATTTATTATCGCACAATTTCCGAAAAAATCGAATGCTCAAAAAGCCGGTTTACTGCCCGCAGACAAATTGATTGGTGCCGACAGTAGTAAAATTAGCTACTTCGATGAATATGTTAAATATTTTCAATCTCATAAAAATCAAACAGTTAATTTAAACGTTCTTCGTTCGGAAGATACTGTCTCAATTCCGGTAGCAGTGGACGAAAATGGATTGATAGGAGTGGAAGTGAAGCGTATCGAACTTTTTAAACTTCGACATACTGATTACAGTTTTTTTGCTGCGATACCGGCAGGAGTTGTTAAAGGATACGAAGAAACATCTAATTATTTGAAACAATTCAAATTGATTTTCAATCCGGAAACCAAAGCCTACAACTCGCTGGGGAGTTTTGTAACCATCGGAAAACTTTTTTCACCTCAGTGGGATTGGAATGTATTTTGGCGAATGACCGCACTGCTTTCTATTATGCTCGGTGTTGTAAATTTATTACCGATTCCCGCTTTGGACGGAGGGCACGCAATGTTTACACTTTTCGAAATCATCACACGAAGAAAACCTTCCGACAAATTTATGGAATATGCACAAATTACAGGCATGGTCTTGCTTTTGGCTTTAATGGTTTTTGCTTTGAAAAATGATATTGTCAATAACTTTTTTTAGATTTCATTAGGGTTTGTAACGAAATTACATGGTTATTTTAAAAACAGATTCGCTTTGTTTTGATTGTATTTATTCGAGGCAAAGCCCCTTTTAAAATATTCGACAAAGGCAGAGCCTTAGCCGAACGATTCAGCGAAATCATTACCAAATGAATAACTTATTTCGTTACAGTCCCTTAAATCGAACTTTCAACATAAAAAATGGCTCTCATAAAAAGCGTTCGAGGCTTTACGCCTAAATTCGGAAAAAATTGTTATTTGGCAGAAAACTCAGCAGTTGTCGGCGATGTAGAAATGGGAGATGATTGCAGCGTTTGGTTTTCGGCTGTTGTTCGCGGTGATGTGAATACCATAAAAATCGGCAACCGTGTTAATATTCAAGACGGTGCGGTATTGCATACATTGTATCAAAAATCGACCATCGAAATTGGTAACGATGTGAGCATCGGGCATAATGCCGTTATTCATGGTGCTGCCTTGAAAGACAATGTTTTGGTTGGAATGGGAGCAATTATTTTGGACGGAGCAATTATTGAGTCGAATACAGTAATTGCCGCAGGTTCGGTTGTCAAAGCCGGAACCATTACAGAGCCAAATTCTGTTTGGGCAGGTATTCCTGCTCTGAAAGTTAAAGACATCAGTCCCGAACAAACCGCCGAACTCATTACCCGAACAGCCAAAAATTATGTGATGTACGCCGGTTGGTTTCAGGAATCTGCGGAATAAAAAAAAGAGACTTTCGTAAAAAAGTCTCTTTCACAAGTAAGTAGCTTATTAGATTTTTTGCGGGCTTAATATTTTTTTGTGATTTGGGAAAGCGAATTTGTAAGTTTTTACAACTTCGCCCGATTCTGCCATCTTTGCCGCAGAGATATTGAAACGCATCACTTCACGACCGGCACCTGAGCTGCCGCCATCTGCATCTGCCGGAACAAAACTGCCTGTATAAGGATTTGTGCCCGATGATGTTGCAATCAAAGCTCCGTTGTAATAGGCATTAACGATAAAATTTGTCGTTTCGGTTACCGAACAAGCCGACCATAAATCGACACGAACAATGTATTGTCCGGCTTCAACAGTAACAGAGTCTGCATAAGTAATGTTTTCGTTATTGATACCGTCGATACTGCAACCTGCATTAGAATCTACGTCCAAGTCGCCTCCCAAAACAGATGTACTGTTGCCGTAATAAATTTCTTCTGAATTTGGTTCAACTAAATGTAAATCAACATCATTCAGAGTATTCCAAGAACAACTGACTTGTAATTTACCTGTGCCTGCTTCAATTCTTTCAACTTCAATTGTTTGGTGTTCGCTGATTAAACCTTCGCTGTCCATTACTGCAATAAGAATTGTAAAAGTTTCTTGGGTAAGACTTTGATTAATAAGTAGATAAAGTAAATATACATCTGCAGAATTTTTCAAAGAAGAAGGGGAAATTTTATAATAACCTTTTTGCCCCGAAACACTTACCAAAACAGTAGAATTTGGGTGGTCGGTGGTTACCGAAACAGGGTTTGTTCCGCCGGCAAGTACCGATGTATTTCCCTGAACATTAATAGACGGTCCCGATGCTGATGCTGCCGGAAAATCCTTGTTTTCGAACGTTCCGTCCTTTACTGTAAAATATTTTTCGATGGCGTTGCCCGATGAGGAACTTTTGTCCTTTTTGCAGGAAGTCAACCCAATTAAGGACAAAATAACAAGAACCGATACAAATTTGAATGTTTTCATAATTTTTTTTTGTTTGTTAAAATTCGCATCTAATTTATTGCAAATAGATATTGATGATATTTTATTTTGATAAATCAATAATTTGGAAAATTTTATTATCTGCACTGAATCCTCGTTTAACTCGCAAAATTTTCTAATTTCATGGTGTTTTTATGAAAATATCATGCAAAAAAAATGGTAGTTAGATGTTAAATATAAAGCATCTCAATTGACAATTCTGTGTATTTCTTATTTATTTAGAATTTCAGCCCTTGTATTTTACGAGAATTAATAATCGCATACTTTTCAAATAACTGTTGTTTAAAATCAATCATCATCTTTTTGAATCTTTTGGTAAAATATATTTGTTTTTGAAGAATTTATAAATGATATTTGCATATAGATATCCGAATAGAAAAATAATTTTAATAGTTTGGTTTGTTTAGGATTGAGAATCAAGCTTTGCGTAACAGCGAGCTTGATTTTTTTTTATTAACGAATTAATACTATCTTAACATCAAATTTGTTCATTACTGATATCGATGAAAAAAAATGTTTTGCATCATACCGAAAATTTCAAATCGAAACTCAAACGACGGGCTTTTAATTTGTTTCCCGCTTATCGTCGAACAGGAGGACGAGTTATTTATCTATCAGACGATTGGTACGAAATTCGTGTGCGATTGAAATTGAATATTGCAACACGAAATTATGTGGGAACTGTTTTCGGAGGCAGTCTATTTGGAGCCTTAGACCCAATTTTTATGGTGCAATTTATCAATATCTTGGGACCAAAATATGTGGTTTGGGATAAGGAAGCGAAAATAAAATTTATTCGACCGGTAAATAAAACTGTATTTGCACATTTTTTAATTGAAGAGCATTTTGTAAAGCAAATAAAAATCGAAATTGAAAAGAATAATGAAACAGAACAACTGATGACTGTTTGTTTCAAAGATATTGAGGGGAAAATTTATGCAGAAGTCGAAAAACGCCTTTATTTTGCGGATAAGGCTTATTATCAGAGTAAACGAGACAAAAAAATGCTTTTAAAATAGGTCTTAATTTATACTTTGATTGGTTGATTTTTTGATGTGCTGATATGCTGATTGCTTTTAATATCAAATAGATAAACAATTTGTAAAACGCAATTTATGACCGTGCTTAGTATATATAAAAAAGCCTTGAAAATAGATTTATTCAAGGCTTTTTAGTTTTACTGATATTTTTTTTGAATTAGAATTTGCAAGAAACCGGAAAATGAAGATTTATACATTTTATTCGTTCAATTTTTCGCAGGCAACAAAAAATCATTAAAATAACGTGTTACTTTTTTCATCAAATGCACACGTGTTGCTCTGCCCATATTATGCTCATCGTTTGGATAAAGGAAAAAATCGAGGTCGGTTCCGGCGGCAGTGCACGAATTAATAAAATCCAGACTGTTTTGAGGAACAACCACCGGGTCGATATACCCATGAATCACAAGTAAACGTCCTTTTAAATTCGCAGCTTTTTTCAGCAGAGAAGTTTTTTCAAAACCTTCCGGATTTTCGCTTGGCGTGTCCATGTATCGTTCGCCGTACATTACTTCGTAGTATTTCCAATCAATCACCGGACCGCCGGCAACGGCAACTTTGAAAGTTTCGGGATACATTGTTGCCAACGAAATTGTCATAAATCCGCCGTAACTCCAGCCATGAACACCAATTCGGTCGGTATCGACATAAGGCAATGATTTCAAAAAATCGACACCTTTCATTTGGTCAGCCGTTTCTGCTTGTCCGCATTGACGGTGGATTACGCTTTCAAAATCGAAACCTCGGTTTGCCGAGCCTCGATTATCGACTGTAAACATAATATAACCTTCCTGTGCCATATAAAAATCCCAAAGCCCGCTGCCGCCAAGCCAACCGTTATCAATCAATTGAGCATGCGGACCGCCGTAAACATAAACTACAACGGGATATTTTTTCGTTGCATCAAAATCGGGCGGCGTTATCATTCTGTAATACAAATCGGTGGTGTTGTCGGCAGATTTTATGGTTCCTATTTTCATATCACCCAAACTGTATTCGCTCAACTTGCTTTCGGAAGTCATAACATTGCGAACCGTCTTTCCTTCCGAAGAAATTAGGTTTACAATGCGAGGCGTTTTGGTGTTGCTGTAACTGTCCACCAAATAATTTCCCCAATCGGATAATTTTCCTTCGTGAACTCCCGATTCGGGCGATAATTTCGTCATTTTGCCCGATTTCAATGATACTTTATATAAAGTGTTATCAATCGGACTGTCTTTTGTTGTTTGAACAAATATATTTTCATTTTTAATATCAAATCCCAACAAATCCAATACAATCCAATTTCCTTTCGTAATCTGCGAAATCAAATTCCCATCGGTATCGTATAAATAAAGGTGATTGAAACCGTCGCGCTCGCTGTGCCACAGAAATTGATTCGGTTTATTTTTCAAAAACGTCAGCGGGTGTTCGGGTTCCACATATTTTGGGTTCGATTCTTCGAAAAGGGTTTTTACGAAATCTCCCGTTACAGCATCGTATTTATTGAGTTTCAGATGATTTTGTTCTCTGTTTAATACGCCGATATAGATATATTTTTCGCTCGGGTCCCACGAAATAGAGGTTAAATAACGTTCGGCGGAAAAATCGGTAACTTTTGCAAAAACAGTTTGTTGAGTTTTTAAATTGTAAATTCCCAAAGTAACTTCTTCCGATTTTTCGCCAATCATCGGATATTTTGTATTTTTCAAAGTCGCAATTCGAGTGTTGATGTCCACCAAAGGATAATCGGCAACCATCGTTTCGTCTTTTCGGTAAAAAGCGAGAAAATTTCCGGCGGGCGACCAAAAAATTCCGTTTGCAATACCAAATTCTTGACGATGAACGTAATCGCTTCCGTTTACGATTGCCGAATTTTCGTCGTTCGTAACTTTTGATATTTTTTGATTTTCGTCGATGAAATTCAAATTATTATCGACAGTAAATGCTATCGCCTTATTTTTTTTGCTGAATCGAATATTTGCAGCATTTTCGGGCAAAGTGTATAATTTTTCAATTTTTTTTGTGGTGATATTGTATTCTATAAACCGATTATCGTAAGGAAAAGCCATCACATCTGCATTCAACCATTGATATTCCCAATACGGAACATAATTAAGAGGTTCGGAAGACATGGCTTTCAGAGCTGCATTGATTTCATCTTTTGAAGTAATATCAATAATTTTATCGGTTTTTGGGTCGATACGTTTCACTTTGTCGTATTTTTCGACATACGAAAAAGCATCTGTTCCCGTGATGGGTTGAACTCCGTCGGTTGTAGGTGCTTTGAGATACGACCATTGACCGGCAACGGCATCTTCGATTGTGAGTTTTTTCTGTTGCGAAAAAACCGACGAAATCATTAAAATCCCGATTAGAATTAAATTAAATTTTTTCATGGATATAATTTTTAGTATTTTAAACGATATTTTTACGTACAAAATTCAATCAGTAAATCTGATAAAAATATTAGAGGAAGCCAAAAAATTGTCGAAAAAATTCCATAAATTTCGGAAATGAAAACAAAACCATATATTCAGTTTGGATATTGGGCAAAAAAAATTAATTTTGTTGAATTGAAATATAATATGCGATTCTTGAAACGATTAAAAAATATGAAAAACAGAGCATTGTATCTCACTTTTGGAATTATATTCGCAGGAATACTATTCAACGGCTGTCATGGAGAAGACCCGAAGAAAGACGCATTATCCGATTCGAGTTCGCAATTTCATTACGATGCAGGCAAGGTTGTGAAATTCAACGGGCGTTTGTTTAGTGTTCCTTCACCTGTGCAAGTTGCATCGTTAATAAAAGCAAGCTCGATGAGCTACAATAAAGAATTACTGAATCCGATTTCAAAAAAAGATTCTTATACCGGAACCTTTAAACAGTCGTTGAATTTGGGTGTTTACGGAACCGATTTAGGATATATCAATATGTACGACCAACTCTCTGATGCCGGAGGATATTTTGCCGTAATAAAAATATTATCCGAGAATTTGAATATTATGAATTCTTTCAACGAAAAAACGATGAAAAGAATCGAAAAAAACAGCGAAAATAAAGATTCTTTACTCTCGATAATGACATCTGTTTACAGAGATGCTGATTCGTATTTGATTGATAATGAACGGAATGATATTGCGATTCTCATTCTCACCGGAGGCTGGGTCGAAAGTTTGTTTATAATGACCAGTTCGCTGTCCGAAAAGCCCGACCAACGCATCATCGACCGAATCGGAGAACAAAAACACCCGCTCGACAACATGATAGAGCTCATGCGACCTTATTATGGTAAACAATCGGAAGAATACGATAAGCTTTTAGAAAAATTAGTCGATTTAGCGACTGTTTTCGATGGTGTGGTTACAGAATATAAATTTTCCAAA
The DNA here is from genome assembly GCA_020721645.1 of Draconibacterium orientale. Classification (GTDB taxonomy): domain Bacteria; phylum Bacteroidota; class Bacteroidia; order Bacteroidales; family JAADGE01; genus DYMH01. The sequence goes on along the minus strand of DYMH01000075.1, from coordinate 4,014 downwards.
CCCATTATCAACAAAGAAAAAAAAATAACACTCATTAAAAGTAATTCTAAAACCATAATTACTGATTTTCAATTGAAAACTATCAGCAAAATGACAGAAGAACTCAGAGCCGAGATTGTAAAATGAGATCGTTGTGTTTAAGAAATAGAAGATGGTTAATTATAGATTTCCGGAGGTATTGATAAAAAAAATATATAAAATGAAAAAAACGATATTCTTCATTATATTAAATGTTCTTGTTTTTCAAATGACCATTGAAAAAGGGTTTGGACAAAATGACAGTTTAAACCTGGCATGCACGGACTTAATGACTGCTCCCTTCGTGTCCGATGGTCAACAATACAGAGCATTTATAGCTGCCGATGAAACCGCCGAATTTCGAGTAACCTTTTACGGCGGCAGCACCTATCGAATCGCAGCCTGCACCGGCAACAACAACCATAATATTGTTTTTACCGTGTACGACAAAGAACGCAATGAATTATTTTCGAGTCGCGATTATAATAATACTCCTTACTGGGATTTTCAATTTCAATCCGGAGTCGATTGCATTATTGAAGCACAATTGATAAACACCAAACAGGAACAAGGCTTAGCCATTATTTCAATTGGTTTTATTCCTTAAAAAAATCAAGCTCGACCAATGAGTGAAAGTATTCTGAAAGCCTTGATGCAACTGTTTGCAATAATAGCGCGGCCCGACAGCGATTCGGGTAGCCGGCGACCTGTTGTCGAATCGTTTTTAAAACAACAGTTGAATCAAGAGTTGGTTGAAGAATATTTAATTGTTTACGATAATTTTTATCACGAACATCAAAAAAAACAAAGCCAAAAATCGAAAATTAAAAGTCATATTGCATCAAGCTCGGTGCGTGTTTTAACAATATGTACGCTGATTAATAAAGAACTCACTGTAAAACAAAAAATCATTGTTGTTATTCGTTTGCTCGAATTTATAAATTCCGAAGAAGACACCACCGAACAAGAACTGGAATTTGTATCAACGGTAGCCGAAATTTTCAGAATAGACACCGAAGAATATAAAAATCTGCGAATATTTGTCTTAGAATCCTACGAAACGATTCCCAATTTAGACACAATTCTGGTGATAGACGATAAACATAAATTGGCTGATGAAAAGCATAAACATCTGCGAATAAATTCATTTAATGGGCAGATTCTCGTTAATCATATCAAATATGCCAATCTGTATATTTTTGTATATCACGGCGATGATGAATTGTATTTGAACGGGCAAATGCTTCATCGACACACAATTTACGTTCTATCGACCGGCTCCTCGATACGCGACCAAAAAAGAAGTCCGATATATTACAGCGACATCATATCAGCTTATAATACAGATGATTTTAAGAGTCGCATTGTCTTTGAAGTGAACAATTTGTCGTATCGATTCAAGAATGGTGTTTATGGTTTGAGGCATTGCGATTTTGTTCAAAAATCCGGTCAGCTAATCGGCATCATGGGGGCGAGCGGTTCCGGAAAATCGACATTGCTGGCGGTTCTCAATGGTACAATGAAACCACATACCGGCGAAGTTTTGATTAACGGAATCAATGTCCACAGCGAGAAAGATAAAATTGAAGGCATCATTGGGCATGTTTCTCAGGACGATTTACTTATTGAAGAATTAACGGTTTTTCAGAATCTCTATTTCAATGCCAAACTATGTTTCAGCAATTACAGCGAAAAACGTTTGCTGGTTTCGGTAATGAAAATTTTGAAAAATTTGGGTTTATACGAAATCCGGGATATGAAAGTAGGCAGTCCGCTCAATAAAAAAATCAGCGGCGGGCAAAGAAAACGGCTCAATATCGCCTTAGAATTAATACGCGAACCGGCAGTGCTGTTTTTAGACGAACCCACTTCGGGCTTGTCATCGAGCGATTCGGAAAATATTCTGGATTTGTTGAAAGAATTATCACTGAAAGGGAAATTGATTTTTGTCGTCATTCATCAACCCTCATCGAATATCTTTAAAATGTTCGATAAATTGATGATAACCGACCAAGGCGGATACTTAATATATAACGGAAACCCGGTAGAATCTATCGTTTATTTCAAGTCCAAAATCAAACAAGCCTCGTGGAACTCTGCCGATTGCCCTGTTTGCGGCAATGTGAACCCCGAACAAGTTTTTCATATTGTAGAATCGAAGGTTTTGGACGAGTACGGGAACATTACCCAAACGCGAAAAACATCACCCAAAGAATGGAACTCATATTTTAAAAAGAATACTGCCGGCAACGAGCACAAGAATATTTTGGTACAAAAACTACCCGAAATATCCTTCAAAATTCCCAATATGCTGAAACAATTTTTGATTTTTGTTCAGCGTGATATCCTTTCCAAATTGTCGAACATGCAATACATGGTCATCAATATGTTGGAAGCTCCAATATTGGCATTTCTTTTAGCGTATATTATAAAATATTATAATATTTCTGTTGATAACGAATACGGATATACACTTGAAAAAAATTCAAATTTGGCTGTTTATCTCTTTATGGCAGTCATTATTGCAATATTTATAGGACTTTCAATCAGTGCACAGGAAATTATTAAAGACCGAATTATCCTCAAACGAGAATCGTTTTTAAATCTGAGCCGTTCGAGTTATTTGTCCTCAAAAATTTTTATATTATTCCTGATATCAGCATACCAATCCTTTATTTTCATATTTATTGGCAACAGTATTTTGGAAATCAAAGGAATGTATCTCGATTATTGGTTGATAGTTTTTGCAACATGGTCTTTTTCTGTTCTGTTGGGATTGAATATTTCAGATGCTTTCAAAACATCAATTACAACCTATATCATTATACCTTTTTTAATCATACCGCAAATCGTGCTCAGCGGAATCATCGTAAAATTCGACCGATTGAATCCGGCAATCAGCACCCCGGGCGAGATACCATGGTACGGCGAAATAATTACGGCACGATGGGCTTATGAAGCATTGACAGTCAATCAGTTTAAAAATAATAACTACGAAAGTCCGATTTTTAATTTTGAACGCATCAAACACGAATCAAATTATAAGAAAGATTTGTGGCTGAAAGAATTGGAAAATCGTTTGAATTATTACGAGCGTCATCGCGATTCCAAAGTCGAACAAGAACAAATACGCAACGATTTTGAGCTCATACGCAACGAATTACTATCGGAATCAAAAGAACCGCAAACAATTCCGATGCAATTAAATCTCCATAATTTGTATCCCGAAAAAATCTCAGAAAACGATATACGGGATTTAAAAATGTATTTTAATTCGATACGTAAATTTTATATCGACCGATTTAATCGGGCAGATGCCATAAAAGAAAAACGAATTTCGGGATTGTTGAAAACCGATTCGCTGCGAAGGGCTTATATTCAGCTCAAACGAGACTATAACAACGAAAATATCGAAGATTTTGTGATGAACAACGATGAACAAAAAAAATACATCGTTTATCAAAATCGAATCTATCAAAAATCCACCCCCATTTATTTGTATCCCAAAAAGAACATCAAAGCCCATTTTTACGCCCCGATGAAAAATGTTTTCGGAATCCGTTATGAAACGTTTTATGTGAATATGGCTGTTATTTGGATTTACACCATATTCCTTTACTTCACCTTGTATTACAGTGTTTTAAAGCGAACTCTCGATTTCGGTGAATATCTGAATTGGTTTTACAAAAAACGAAAAAAAATGACAATGGATTGAAAATTAGGAATTAGGAATTAGGAATTATTTTCGTTAATTGCTGTTCGGCTTAGGCTCTGCCTAAGTCGAAGTTATCGTGACAGGCTCTGCCTGTCTGTCAAAGCAAGGCAGAGCCTTGCAAAATAAACCCGACTGAGACAGAGTCTCAGCCGAACACAGGCTTAACGATACTCTGATTGGTTGATTATTTGATGTGATGATGTGCTGATTATGCTGAATATTAAACATTTACCAACATGTAAAAGTAAACAAATAAACAGTTTTTAGTATAAACGACATTG
>DYMH01000074.1:13789-16845 GCA_020721645.1 Draconibacterium orientale | reverse complement strand
GTCTCGATTTTCATCGTAGAGACGTGTTGCACACGTCTCAAACACAAATACGTGTAAAATATTTTGGCATTTCATAACTGTTTTCTGCGTGCATCAAACTTCGAGAGTCCCTTGATTTGAGTGTATTGGTTAAGTAAATAAGTCTAAATAAAAATTGGATTCATGGAAAATAAAATTGTCTTATTTGAAGAAAGTTCGATGCTTGGCGGGTATTCTTTGGCTGTGCGCGACGATTGGGTCTATAAAATTAAACGCGTTCATGTTACCGAAAATGAAAAAAAACTTTATTTAGAAAAATTCGGTGAAAATATTATTACTTACAACGAATTTTACGCATGGTGGTGTCAAATTAATGGTTTCGTAGATAAAAATTAAACTCTTTCGGTTGAGACAGAGCGAAAACTGTTGCTTTTATAAGAAACGACCATGCTGTTGTATTATCTTTTTTTATTGCTTTGCAACTGCATACAAAACGATGAAAATAAGATTTTTACAAAATTATATACAAATCATCACATCATCAAATCAATTAGAGCATGAAATATTTTAAACTTTTTACAGTACTGTTTTTTTTTATTTTTGCCTGTAAAACCAAATCCGAAGATATTAAACAGTTTGGTTTTGAAGAAGAAAAATTTAATGAAGTTTCGATTCAGGATTTTGAAACAACTTACAGCTCGAATGCTCAGGTAAAATTGAAAATTACTGCCCCCGAGCTTATAAAATTAGGCGAAAAACAAGATACTTATTTTGAATGCAATAAAGGAATTGTCATACTTTTTTATAATCCGGATTTGAGTATCGAAACAAGTTTAACCTCAAAACACGCCGTTTATTACGACAAGAAAAATATCGGGCGTGCCAACGGTGATGTTATTATTACCAATAAAAAAGGAAGCGTTTTGCGAACGGAAGAATTGTTTTTGGACGAAAAAAAACAAAAAATATACACTCAAAAACTTGTTACAATAAACGATATCGATGGCTCGGAAATCATCGGAAAAGGTGGTTTTGAGTCGAATTTAAGTTTTACCGCATACCAATTTACCAATGTTAACGGAAAAATTCCGATTATTGACTCGTTGGCAACTTTAAAATAGCTAAAAATCAAATATCTGAAACGGTAAAAATTAATGACTCATTGTTAAAAATAATCTTTAACAAGGTAAACTATTGCGATAAGAATACCAAGCGAAACTACGATGTGTCTTAGTATCAGAGGTTTAATTTTTCCGGAAATTTTTCCTCCCAACGAGCCTCCGAACAGTGCCCCGGCTGCCATCACAAGTGCAACAGCCCACAAAACCTGCCCCGAAAATACGAAAAATATTGCTGCCGAAATATTGACCGTAAATGAAAATAATTGTTTCAGGGCATTGAGTTTCGTGAACGAATCGTCAATCGTTAAACCCAACACCGACAATACCATTACGCCCAAGCCGGCTCCGAAATATCCGCCGTAAACAGCCGCAAAAGTAATGGGAATAATCGCTTTTTTTTCGTGCGAATTTGTTTTCGAATGTTTTTCGGTTTTAAAAACCTTTTTTTTCAATCTGTCTTGAAACGCCAGTAAAAGCGAAGCCGCAAGAATTAAAAACGGTACGAGCGACGAAAACAATTTTTCTTCGGTGAAAATCAACAGCAAAGCTCCTCCGATTCCTCCTACAACAGCGGCAGGCAAAATATACAACAATCTGCTTTTTTGAGGTTTAATATCTTTCATTTGAGCGAAAGTTGCGCCCAAATAACCGGGGCACAAAGCAACGGTATTCGTAATATTTGCCGCAACGGGCGGAATTCCGAGAGCCAACAAAACGGGAAACGAAATTAAAGTTCCGCCTCCGGCAACGGCATTTGTAAAACCGGCTCCGAAAGCGGCAATCAGAACCAAAAGATAAAAAACTGTATCGTGCATCGAAATCGATTTTTTTGTAAAGATGATGATTCGGATTCAAAAATTTGCAATGAATCTGAATTTTATCTTTATCATTGAAATCTGAAAAAAAGAAAAAATGAGACGAAAAAATAAAGAAATAACCGAACGTGCGGAAATTGATGAAATCATCGGAAAATCATCGGTTTGTCGATTAGCTGTTTCAAAAGACAATATTCCGTACATCGTTCCGATTTCGTTCGGTTTCGACGGTGCAAATTTGTATCTGCACACGGCTCCGGAAGGTAGGAAAATTGATTTTTGGACCGTAAATCCGAATGTTTGTTTCGAGTTCGACAGCGATATAAACACTATTTCCGACGAAAAAACAGCTTGTAAGTGGACAACCTCTTTTCGCAGCGTTATCGGGTACGGAAAAATATCGGAATTAATTGCGGAAAACGATAAAATTCATGCGCTGAATAGAATAATGCTGCAATATTCGGGCAAAGAATGGACGTTTTCGGTAAAAGACTTGTGCGGTGTCAGACTTTGGAAAATCGAAATTTCGGAAATCACAGGTAAAAAATCACATATCGAATAAATTTGTAAAACATTGTGTATATATATTTTAATTTCCGGGCTTGCTGTGCGTTTTTTATTTTAAATGAGATTTTAATACTATTCGTCAAAATTTTTCGTTCAAAGGAAACCGTACAATTTGTAAAAATAACACAAACAAAATATGTTTTTAAACAATATCGACTGAGTTATTATGAGTATTCGAGTTTAAATATTATATTTGCCCCTCTTTCTGAAAAATTCATTATGTCAAAAATAAATCGCAACAGTGTTTCAAATTTTATGCATTGGCTCGGGCTTCTGACAGCTGCAACTTTTGTAATTTTGGGTATTTATATTTTGTATTCGGATAATTTGAATGGATTGGAAAAAACGACACGTGTTATATTCAGTATATTTTTCTTTGCACTTGGATTTTTCAGAATCGTAAATTGGGTGTTAAAAAATAAATCCCGAAAAATAGGAGAATATGCAAATGAAGACGATAATTAATCTGCATTTTAAACCATAACACATTATTTTTGGTCTAATTCTAAAAACAAAGTTTCAATTATTTCGGACACTGAGGAAAATAATTACTTTAATTTTTCAAACACATGAA
>DYMH01000074.1:0-13689 GCA_020721645.1 Draconibacterium orientale | reverse complement strand
TCAATTATTTCGGACACTGAGGAAAATAATTACTTTAATTTTTCAAACACATGAACACCTATGAAATCGCTTAGAACGTTAAAAGTGCATAGCGAATACGCAAAAAATAATGAAAATAATCTATTTACATAATTATTTACACATGAAAAACAGCATCATTCTCTTTTTTGTTTTACTTATCGGAGTTTCGTGCAATCAAACACCGAATACCGCCTACAATGAAACACCCACCCGAGGAAGTATTAAAATTGATGTCGATGAATCGTTTAAAATGCTCATGGATTCCGAAATATTTACTTTTGAGGCAACTTATGCTTATGCCAAAATTTCCCCCCGATACAAAAGCGAATACGATGTGATGACCGATTTTTTGAGCGACAGTATACGAACAATTATAACATCGTTGAAACTTACAAAAGAGCAGGAAAATTATTTGAAAAATATACAAATAATTCCCAAAACTACCACCATTGCCACCGATGCCGTTGCTTTTATTACCAATTTAAAAAATCCGGATTCACTGATTCAAATCAACAATATCAAGCAAATCTTCGTTGGCGGAATTACCGACTGGAAGCAAATCAACCCGAAAAATAAAAGCGGGAAAATAGAAGTTGTTTTCGACAGCAACAAATCGGCAAATGCCCGCTATTTTACCGAAAAACTGAACATTAAAGAATTTCCGAAGAATATCTATACTGCAAATACTAATGATGAAGTGATTAATTATGTTGAAAAAAATGTGAATGCAATTGGTGTAATCAGCGTTAATTGGATTAGCGAAAACACCGATTCGGTTTCAAATAATTTTCTGAAACGGATAAAAGTTGTAGGTCTGACAGCCGAACTCGACCCCGAAGGCGGGCAATATTACAGACCATACCCCGCCTATATTGCCGATAAATCGTATCCGTTTACGCGTGAAATTTATATGATAACCCGCGAAACACAAGACTTGCTCGGCTCCGGATTTATTCGATACGTTGCCGGTCCCAAAGGACAACTCATTGTGCTCAAAGCCGGTTTAGTTCCCTCGACAATGCCGGTGAGAATCGTTGATGTAAAATCAAAATAACAAATATAATTATCTAATAATAAACATTTTATAATCATGAATAAATTAAAAATCAGCTTCGCCTTTTCGGTTATCTTTTTACTGAGCGGGACAGTATTTTCACAAAAAACACTTGTCGATGCCGAAAGGCTTACCATAAGTGAGCAATATTCGCAAGCCGAAGAGATATACAAAAAATTAATCGAAGCAAGTCCGCAGTCCGGCGATTTATACTATTTCTACGGAGAAAACGAACTCAATGCTTTTTTTTCCGACACGGTAACTTTAACACAAAATGAAACTTTTGCAAAATGCCGAAAAATTTTTCAAACCGGTATCGATAAGGAAGCCGGAAATCCGTTGAATTATATCGGAATGGCTGGTTTGGATTATATTTTGGGCAAAAAAACAGCCGTAAGCGAAAATGTTGGCAAAGCCAATACCATGATTCCCGCCATGGATATTAAAATAAAGAAAATAGAGAATAAAACGCGTTACGCATTGGTTTTGAACGAAATGGCAAAAATCTACATCGTCGCTAACAATACGGACACCGCACAAGCGTTACCGCTTTTGAAAAGAGCCATGCAAGCCGACCCGAAAAACGCCAAACTCTATATTACCACAGGTGATGCTTTTCTGAATTTGAAAGATGCCAGCAAAGCCATAGAAAATTACAATATCGCTCAAAGCTTAGACCCCAAATCTCCGGTGGCAAAATTACGAATCGGTTATTTGTACGTAAGAGCCAAAAATCTCAACGCAGCAATTCCCTATTTTGAAGAAGCATTGCAAATCGATGAAAATTTTGCTCCCGTTTACAAAGAACTCGGATTCTTATACTCCCGTTCCGGAAATCAAGAAAAATCCAAAGCTAATTACTTGAAATATCTCGATTTGTCGGGCAATAATGTCCCTGCCAAAATGTCTTATGCCATTGCACTGTTCAAATCCGAAGACTACAAAACATGTATCGAGGTGATAAACGAAATATTTGCCGTAGATTCTACGATAAATTCCATGAATCGAGTGATTGCTTATTCGTATTACGAAAGTAAACAATATCAAAAAGCTTTGTATTTTATCGAAAAATACATTAAAAATACCAATGGCGATGCGTCTAAAATCATTTCCAAAGATTATGTTTATTACGGAAAAGCATTAGGTGAACTCGGACAAGCCGATGCAGCCGAAGAAAAATTGCGTTATGCAATCAGCCTCGACCCATCGCTCACTGATTTATATACCGATATTGCGACTTTTCAGACAAAAGCCAAAAATAACAAAAAAGCAATAGTCGCTTTGGAAGATAAAAAAACAGCCAATGCCGCTAAATTAGCCGATTATTACAATCTCGGAAAATATTATTACAGCGATTCAAACTTCGGAAAAGCCGATACTACTTTTGAAACCCTGTTGAATATCAACGACCCGAAAGTAAAACCGTACGAAATGCTTTCTCTTATGTGGCAAGGCTATGCACGAATGGGAATCGACACCACTTTTCAGACAGGTTACGCAAAACCTGTTTACGAAAAAATGATTGAAAAAGCACAGTTAGATTCTGCCAAATACTCAAAATATCTGGTCGATGGATATTCGTATCTCGGAACATATTATTTGTTGAACAAAACAGATAAAAATTATGGAATATCAAAGAAATATTATCTTAAAGTTGTCGCAATAGACCCGAAAAACGAAAGAGGTTTACAAGCACTGAAAACCAAAGAACTTTCAACGGCAAAATTGCCCGATTAAATATTGAATAAAAAAACGTCAAGTTTCAAATATCGACCCTTTCGAAAAAATTGAATTGTTGATAAAAATCATAAAATGATGGACAATTATCAAAATAAAAATACATATCATTGCGGTTCAATTTTTTAAAAATTAACAAATAAATTCAGAAAAATTTATTTGTTTTAAAAAAAAAATTACTTTTGTAAAGAATTATTTAAATTTAAATGTCAAACCATAAAATTCTATTTTAAAATGAGTTCACAAGCAAGTAAAAGTTCAGGTGTGTTTGGAGTTGTTTTCAACATTGCAGCTATCGCTATAGCCTTAGTCGCTTCTTATTTCATTTGGAAAAATATTATGGGAAATCCCGTAAATTTTGAAGGCGGAAATAATGAAGGACACCCATTGCCGGGTAATTATCTCGGAATTATTTATAAAGGAGGATTTATTGTTCCGTTGTTAATCAGCACAATCCTTATTTTGTTAACTTTCACAATTGAAAGAGCAATTACTCTGTCCAGAGCAAAAGGAAAAGGAAGATTGAACATTTTCGTAAAAAATATTCAAACATCAATCGCTGCAAATCAAATCGAAGAAAGCCAAGCAGCTTGCGACAAACAAAAAGGTTCGTTGGCAAACGTTGTAAAAGCAGGTTTGATTCGTTACCGAGAATTACAAGCAGACACAACTTTGGAAAACGACCAAAAAGTTCTTTCCCTGCAAAAAGAAGTAGAAGAAGCAACAGCACTCGAATTGCCGATGTTATCGAAAAACTTGGTTATCATTTCCACTATCGCTTCAATTTCCGTACTTATCGGTTTGATAGGAACGGTTTTGGGTATGATTAAAGCGTTTGCCGCTTTGGCACAAGCCGGTGCTCCCGATGCTTTGGCTTTGGCAACAGGTATTTCCGAAGCTCTTATTAACACTGCATTCGGTATTTCAGGTTCCACTTTAGCTATCATCGTGTACAACTATTTCTCTACCCGTATCGACGGTTTGACATTCAAAATCGACGAAGCAGGTTTCAGCATGGTTCAATCGTTCGCAGCTTCTTTGAAAAAATAATCAGTTATCAACAGTATAAAAATATTTTAAGGGTATGGCAAAATTAAAAGTGAAACACGCAACGCCGCACATAGACATGACGCCTATGGTGGATTTATTTACCCTTCTTTTAACGTTTTTTATGTTGACAACTTCTTTCAAACCAACAGAAGCAGTCATTGTTGATACACCAAGTTCAGTTTCTGAAAAAACTGCACCCGATAAAAATGTGATGATGATCTATATTTCCAAGGATAGCAAAGTTTATTTCAACTTAGACAATGGAAAAGACAGTACATCGCACGTTCGCGAAAAAGTTTTAGACGAAATGGGCAAACAATACGGTATTGCTTTTACAGAGAAAGAGAAGGCAGAATTTGGAAAACTCGGTTCGTTCGGGATTCCCATGAAGGATATGAAAAGTTGGATTAACGCCAAGGACGCTACGGAACGAGGAAAATATAATTCCGGTATTCCATACGATTCTTTGGACAACCAACTCAACAAATGGGTTCTCTACACACGGTTTCATAACCAAACGGTAGAAGCTGCCGTTAAGGGTGACGGAACAGCCGATTACACAACTGCCAAAAAAGTTTTCGACATCTTACTCGATAACAAGCTCAATAAATTCAACTTAACCACCAATTTGGAAAAAGTTGAAATTAAAGTAAGTGATTATAAAAAATAAAAGAAGAAAGAAATGGCAGAAATAATTTCAAACGAAGGCGGCGGAAAAGGACACGGAAAAAAACGTGCCAAGAAGCATTCCACGCATATAGATATGACACCCATGGTGGATTTGATGAGTCTGTTGATTACATTCTTCATGCTCACAACGGCATTCAGCAAACCCAAAATCATGGAAATTGTTCTTCCGGAAAAAGATCCTATTGAAAATAAAGACGACAAAAATGACGATGTCGAAATTGAAGCTAAAAGGACTCTTAATATATTGATTTCGGGAGATGATAAGGTTTATTATTTCATTGGAAGACCTCCGATAAATGATAAGGAAACAGAAGAGATGGTTACAAAGATGCAGAAAACAGATTACAGCAAAGACGGGCTAAGAACGGTTCTTCTCAAAAAAAATCTGATGTTGTTCGAAAGAGTCGATTCTGCTACACAAGCTGTGATTACAGGTAAATCGAAAATTTCGCAAGATTCGTTGATTGGATTAATCAAGCAATTTAAGAAAAAAGATAAAAAAGGTCCGATTGTTATGATTAAAGCCGACAAGAAAGCAAAATACAAAAATATTGTAGATGTTATTGATGAAATGGCGATATGCAATATTGCACGTTATGCACTTGTTGATATGAACATCTACGAAGAAAAAATGCTTGCAGCTGCGCCCAAATAACATATAAAAACTTAAAGTTATGACAACAAAAGTAGAAAGTTTCGATGACATCGTATTCGAACACCGTAACAAAGAATACGGTGCATACGAGTTGCGCAAACGTTACTCCAAAAGAGGAACCATTGCACTGGCAGTTTCGCTTTTCGTTCTGTTCATTGCGGTAGGCGCGCCGCTTATCGCCAGCATTATGAAGCAGCGAAATTACAAGAAGTATCTCGAAAAACAGACTCTGGTGGAAATGGAAAAAGTGAAGGTTAAACGCGACGAAATTGCTCCGCCTCCTCCGCCTCCTCCGCCACCGGCTGTTAAAGAGGTTAAATTCACGGCTCCCAAAATTGTGGATACTCTCACAAAAGAAGAAGTCGAATTGGCAACCACCGATGATTTATCGAAAAGTGCGAACACCGCACCCGTAGATACCAACACACAAGTTGTTGAAATTGTTGAAGATAAAGAACCGGTTGTAGAGCAAGTTTTTGAAAGTTTTGCGATACAGGAAAAACCTGCTTATCCGGGTGGTGATGCCGCTTTGATGAAATACATCGCCGAGAATGTAAAATATCCTGTTGTTGCACAGGAAAACGGAGTGGAAGGAACTGTTTATATTCGTTTCGTAGTAACACGAACCGGTTCTGTCGGCGAAGCACAAGTGATGCGTTCTGCGGATCCTTTGCTCGATGAGGAAGCTCTTAGAGTTGTAAAAACACTACCAAAATGGACGCCGGGAAAAAATAACGGAAATCCTGTAAGTGTTTGGTTTATTGTTCCGATTAAATTCAAATTGGAGTAAAAAATTTCAATATTTTTTTAAAAAAAAACTTGCCAATAGGCAAGTTTTTTTTTGAGTTAAGTTTTTATTTTGTTTCAAATGAGATATGTAAAATTGAGTCTATCGATGGTTGTGTATATATCTTTTCTAAAAAACTCAATGGTTTCTCATTTTTATCAATTCAAAGAGGAAATTTTGTTCTGAGCAGTCATAAGGATTACACTATTTTGTCGCCTTTGATGATAAAATCAACCTATAAAAATTGAGTTCATTTTACAATTAATTTTTTAATCAAAGTTGATTTATCCGACTGAATTTTAATCGAATAGATACCTGGTTTTAAATTGCCGACTTCTATTTTTTTCAAATTATCGCCGTTGTTTAAGTGTATGTTTTCGCTGTGAACACATGTTCCATTGATGGCGTAAATATCTAATTTTGAGGTTGTTTCTTTTTCAATATCAACCCAAACAAAAAATTTGCCTTCGCATGGATTCGGGTAAATATTAAAATAATCAACTTTTATTTTTTCTTCGCTAACCGAGCTCGAAGAGTTGGAACCGGCAGTAAAAATATGAGCATCTGCCTGCCCGATAAACGGGTGAAATGCCGATTTGCCTTCGGAATCCAAAGCTTGTATGTAATATTTAATTTCGGTACCTTCGGTTTGTTCAGGTATTGTTGCCGAATAGATTCCTGATTTTGTGATGCTGCCGGTCATAACAATATCTTCGTACAAACTGCCACCGTTAATGCAGTAAAAGAGTTTAGGGTAATTTCCGTCAATTTCATTTTCGGCATAAGAATAAATTTCGGTACTCAATGAATAACCATTATCTGAGTTCACTGTTCCGAAAAGAGGATAGTGTTTAATAAATAACATTTCACGGTCGGGTATTCCGTAGGTTCGGCAGTGAAAAGCATCGGTATTCATCCACAAATCGGAAGAGTATGAACCGATAATTTCATAACCCGGCATTGCTTGTTGGTAAACTGCAATGGCTTCATTGTCGAAGGCAGAACCTGTTTGTGGAACAAAAACTTTATTGTTCAGAATTAAAGAGTTTGAGTAGGGATTTTCTTGGTACTCATCTTGGTCGGCAGCTTGAACTCTGAAAACGTGATAGGGATAGCCATACGAACAGTTGGTTTCCGAAAAAAAGGCGGCTGCGGCTTCGTAAGCATCATATCTAATGTCGCTTACAGGAACTTGGGTTACAACAACCTTATCCACGGCAATAAATTTTCCCCAGCAGTCGATGTGTTTAATGTAATCGCCGAGTGGGTCGGGGCGAATAAAATAGTTTGAAATTCCAAGGTAATCATGTGTTCTTTGATTCACTTCTTCTGCTGTTATAGGAATATCCTGAAAACAGTCGAGACCGGCTAAATTCTCATCGAGGACCAAATCTGTTTGGGCTGCAACTCCGTATCCATCGCACATATAATTTCCTCCTGTTTGAACCACGTCCATTCCGTAGCGGGTTTCGCCCAAGAATGTTGCCATTTTGTTGGGAATTTCATCATCGTTGGGGCGGTCTCGGTTGTAAGGAAAATCGACAATAGCAAGTTCGCTGTTATCAACAGCAATATACCAAGGGCTGTAATCGCGTGCCCACCAAGAATCGACCGGGGTATAAATAAAATTGCAATTTGCGATATTAACTTCGTTGTTGATGAATAAAGTCTGAACTGTATTTTCTTGGCTCAATCCCGAAACAATAGTCGTAATTATGCAATTCTGCGACATTTCTGCGATGGCTTCGTAAGGGATTCCAAAACCATTTTTGTAGGTGATAAGAACGCCTTCGGCGGGTTCCCATTCGGCAATATTTCGTACTTCGCCTGTTGGTGGCGGTGTTTCCGTAAAATTTTTAGTAACTCGTATTTTGTCCGACATTTCTTGTTCGGAAAGAAAATGCCGTTGCGAAAATTTTTCGGTTTGAGCAAAAAGTAATGGTATCTGCAATAATAGGCTTGCAAAAAGTAACGATTTTTTTATGTGAAAGTTTTGTATTGGTATCTTTGAGGGCAGTTTAAAAAGTAATAAAGTTGAAAGTTTATAAAGTTATAATGTTGAAAATAAGGACTTTAACATAAATTTGTATTCTTGCCTAACTTGTAGATTATTAAAGATATACGCTTTTTACTTTACAAACTTTATACTTTTTTTACTTGTCTCATCAATGCATCTTTTATCTGCACTGATGAGAAATTATTGGCGTTTTGGTAAAAATTGTGAATTGAAACGATTCAAAATAGTTCGTTTTCGGTTTTGTTGTTGATACGTTATAATTTCGTTTTTTTGAGTTCTATCGTAATGAAAGCATTGTTTTTTAATCCGTTGAGGGTTAATTTTGTTTTCTCAAAAGATGCGATATTCAACGTATCAATTGTTGAATTTTGTTTGCGAACAATTTTTTTGCCGGTATCGATAACCGTCCAATTCCCGATTTTTTCGATGTTGCCGTATTTCATTCGATAGGTTCCGTCCGGATTGAAAATATAATACGATTCCGGGCTCATTTTGTTGATAAGGCTTTCGGCATAAGTTTTGGCATCGGACATTTTATAATCGGAAGATTGGATAGAAGAGATTGTCCAATTTCCGACAATTTTTCGACTTGTTTTCTTATTCAAATTTGAGGTTATTGAACAGGATGTTACTAAAAAGAGAGAAATAAGACCAAAAACAAGATTTTTTTTCATAAAAAAGTACAATTATTGCTGTTTTATAATGAGTCGGAATACGAAAAATTAGGTACAAATAGAGTTAATTGCCTTTTTCAACGGCATCGGCAAAGTCGAAACCGGATTCCCAAATTTTAATATTATTTTCATCAATACTGACAATGTATTTTCCGTCTCGGCTGAATTTTACGCCTAATACCGGCGATTCGTGGTCGGTGATGGTTTGAATGGCTTCTCCGGTTGCAATGTCCCATAATCGAATGGTTTTATCCCAAGAACTGCTGATGAGATATTTGCTGTCGGGGCTAAAACTAACCGAGAGAACGTGCCATTGATGCCCTTTTAAGGTTTTCATTAGGCTTCCGTCGGCAAGGTTCCAAAGAATAATGTTGTTGTCTTTTGCGGAGCTGGCTGCCATTTTCCCATTTGGGCTAATCGTAACATCGCGTACTTCATTTGTATGCCCTTTTAAAGTATAGAGAAGCATTCCTTTGGATAAATCCCAAATTTTCAGCAAATGGTCTTGCGATGCACTGACGATATATTTTCCATCGGGAGTAATATTCAAGGCATATATGCGATCTGTATGTCCCGATAAATCCCGAAAAAGTTTGCTTGTGGTTATATCCCACACTTTAACGTTTCCTTCATCGCCGCCGCTGATTATATATTTCCCGTCGGGACTGAAAATGGCTGTCCAAACCGATGATGGGCTTCCCGAAATGTTTTTCAGAAGTGTTCCGGTTGCTGTTTTGTACACAATAATCGAACGGTCAAAAGATGAGGCTAAAAAATAATTTCCTGCTTTGTTAAAATTTACCGAAGAAATTTCTTTTTGCTGTCGTTCGTTTACAAATACCGATTCTCCGTTCAGAAGGTTGTATGCTCTCACATTGCCGTTACTTTTCCCAACGATAACAATCGAATTATCAGGGCTGATATTCATCGATTTGATATTTTCTGATGCAATGGTTCTGATTTCTTTGATATTTTGAGCTGTGCCGGTTTTGTTTATAAATATCAAAAATAAAATTAGAAACGAGTATAAATAGAAGCGTTTCATAGTAAAATGTTTTAAGTTTGGTTAATTTTGTTTTTTTAGATGATATTTTATTTTTTCGTATTTTCTTTTTTTGCAGTTACATCGACTTTTGTTCCGGGTTTAACATCTTTTAGAATTGCATACCCTTCCGAATCGGTGATTAATGTTCGTGTTTGGTTTCCGAATTTGACCGTGATTTCCGTATTCGCCGAAGCACTGCCATCGGGTTCGAGAACTTGGAATTTCATGTCGTGAAGCGGTGCTTCCGGTTTTATTTCTTCGTCTAAAACAATGAGATAATACTCTTTTTTCGCTTCGCAAATAAAATTCAGTTGCTTGCCCGATTGATTATGAAATACGCCAACCTCTTCGCCCACATGGACTTGTTTTAGAAGCATTTCGCCTTTTGCATCGCTTCGGATTTCTATTTTTTCATTCTCGTATGTAAGGTCGAATTTTTCGTCGGTTTTAGGTGTTCTATTGCTCAATTCAACTTTAAACAGCATATCTGCCTTTTGAGTTACGGTGATAATGAAAACTCCGTTTTCGTAACATGTAAATCCTTTTGTATTAAGGATTTCTTCTTTGTATTTTTCATAAGTTTTTACATAAGAATCTACTTTTACACTTGGCAGAGTGATGCTGCCGAGCGAATCGGATTTGGAAATTTCTTTTTTTCCTTCATATTCAAAGAACACTTCGGCACCGGCAGCAATGCTTTCGTCGGGATATTGTACTTTAAATGACATTGGTACACGTTTGGCGTTTACAATTTTATCCAAAATCCCTTTTTCGGCTCCGGGTGTGTCCGAAATAAATCCCCAACGGGTCAAAACCACATTTTCAGAATCTCCGTCACCAACAATAAACACATCTTTCAACGACGGAATTTCGATACATTGATATAATAGAGCAATTAATTTTGGGTCGTCAAAAGCTTTTGCGGCTTTCAGAAGTTTTCCTATTTCTGTGGATAATTTGTTTTTGATAAGACTTTGTTTTTCTTCAGAAAGTTGCATGATATTTAAAACCTCGCCTTCGTATTCTGAGGTCCAAAGATACCTTTCTGCACTGATAATCGGGTCTGCGAACAATCGATATTCTTTTCCGACGGGGAAAGTCGCTTTCAATTGATTGTAGATACCTTTGGCTTCGGAAGGTGAGCCAGGAATGTATCGAATATTGGATAAATCGGTGTTCGAGAGTTGTTTCATGGTCTTGTTTCTATTTGATTAAACTGATTTTGTACGAAAAAAGTCTATTTGGGGCAAAATATTTTATACACCCATTTTGTTTTATTGTCGGTACCCGTTACTTTTACAGTGATTAAGCTGTCAGGACTTTCAAACGAGATGTATTCACTTTTTTGCCATTTTACAGGTCCGTTGGTACTCCAAAGCATTTTATCCGGCTTCATTTGAGACGGTTTTCCAATGTATATTTGAATTGCATCGGGTATTTGATACATATTGTAATAGACATTAAACCCACCTTTGTTGGTTTTGAGATTGTAAACTTTAATGGTTGTTCCGAAACCTCCCGAACTGACTTCCAAGCCGCATGGCTGCGGAATTTCCGAAATATCCTGAGTTTTATCGGTATGCTCGATGTAAAGTATTTTATTTTTCTCGAAAGTGAAGACGGTTTTATTCAGATTATAGCTTTCGGCTTGTATTTCGGCATTAATCATTTTGTCGCTTTTAGTGATTTCTGCAAAATAAACCTGTCCTTGGTTATCAGCTGTTCCCTTGTATTCTTTGCCTTCTGTTGTCAATTTTACCAGGGCTTTCGGAATTTCTTTGTCGCTGCTGCGGTCTTTTATTGTGATTCCAAGTCCCGTTCCATCGGGCGGAATGGTTTGTTTATCATGTATTTTAATGGTATCGACACGTAAAACAGTATCTGTTTTTGTGATAAACCATTGTGAATAGTATGGGCGTAATAAGTACAAGCCAACGAGTAAAAATATCAACAAAAATAAAAGAGGCAACAGCCAAATCCAAATGCTGCGTTTTTTCTTACCAACTTCAATAACGATGTGTGTATCGGTTTCTTTAATGATATATTCATTTAAAAAATTATTTCCTTCATAATAGACATTTGTTACTATTTTAGTTCCTGTTTTAATATCAGGTAGAGTTATTTTTCCTTCGATATTGCTTCTGTACAAAGAGCGTGTTGCGTTTATTTCAACTGCGAAATCGAGTCCCGAAAGTGACTTTTTTTCGTGGTCAATAATTTGAAATTCAATGCTTTGCTTAATTTCTTGTTTCTTTTCTTCTGCAACTTTAATTTCTCCGTGAACAATGTATTCGGTTTTATTTTGAATACTTGTATAACTGATTGTTTTTAACGGTTTTCCTTTGATAATTTGAGAAACTTTTACCGTTGTTCCGAAAGGTACATTTTCGATGCGAATATTTCCTTGCAAATCGGTTTTCTTTTCAATTTTTTGGTCGGAATATTCAAAAACAACTGTTCCATCGGGAATGATATTTTCAAATTGATCGACTAATTTGAAATTCATGATTCCCGAACGAATTGGTTTTTCGGCTTCTATTCGATAGACAGAAATCTCTTTTTGACAATTGAAATAATGTATGTGTGCCAATTCGCTATTCACGGGTTGGCTGCATTTCACTTCAATTCCCAAAGGCATATTATTCAGAATAATGATTCCGTTTTCGTCCGAAATGCGTTCGGCTTTGATGCCTTCATACTCAAAAATAATATTCGTGTTGGGCAGAAATTCACCCTGATTATCAATGATTTCAAATTTCATGTCGGCAATGGGAGGTGTACCGATAATTCGATATTCACTCTGACCGTCTTTTACGGTGATTTGCTGCTTTGTGCCGCCTTCCTGCGTGCAGCGTATTTCGGTGCCTACTGCAATTTTATCCAATTGTATTTTGGCATAAGCGTCGGTTACATATGTGTGAGTTTCGCCCAAATATTCAAAAGTAACCGATGTGTTTGGAATGTAATTTCCGAACTTATCAGTAACATAAACCGTTAAATCCTGAATAGGAACACCGACCCGAAACAGATATTCGTCGCGTTCATCGCAAACATATTCGTGTACATTGGTTTTTTGTCCGCCCGGCTCGTATTGAAAGACTGAAAATTTTGTAAACAGCGGAATGTCGTTAAAAATAATTTTGCCGCCTTTATCGGAAGTATGAGTTTGTGGTTTGTTTTGAAAAACAACTTCTACAACCTGATTCGACGAAGGTTTGTCGTTTGTATAGACTGTTTTCAGGACAATGTCCGATACCTTCAATGGAATCATTTTACGTATAATGCCTGATTTTGCATTGAAATCATCGGAAGTAAATCCCCAACGAATAATGACGTACTCTTTGTGCCCTTCGGTATCCTGAACGGAATATATATCGTGATAATCAGGGATTTCGATGCAGGTATCCAAAACACTGAATAACTCTTCGACATCTTCGCTTTTATTCTTCGAAAATTTTAGTGCCGTTTTGTATAATTTGTTAATATGATATTTCAAGCGTCCTTTCGCAATTTCCTGCTCGGCGGGGTCCATTAAATCAAATGAGCTGATGTGTCCCTCAAAATCGGTATGCCATGCAATTTTATTTCCGCCTGCATTAACAGGTTCTGCCAAAACCAAATATTCCTTGTGCTCTTCAAACATTTTTTTCAGTTGTCCGTATCGCTTGATATTTTCGGAGGCTCCGTTGGTAAACATCGGGCGAATGGTGGAAATATCGGTAGTTGTTATAATTTGGCTCATATTGGGAAGTTAGAAAATGTAATAAGTAATGCTTAATTATTATTGGTTAATTATTAATTGTTAATGAAGTAATAATTTGATTTTGATTAGAATACGGACGTTATAATATACAAATAAATCTGTCCGATTACTTAATTTGATATGGGAATATTCCGATTTTATTTAATTATCAATTATCAATTATCAATTATCAATTATCAATTATCAATTATCAATT
>DYMH01000221.1 GCA_020721645.1 Draconibacterium orientale | reverse complement strand
TTTTGAACAGCCTCATGGTTTGTATGATATTGTTTATGTATGTAAGTCTAAAAATTTTTACTTGATGCGACCGGGGTTTTTGCTGATAAAATCTTTCCAACTCGAAAAGGATTTTTGGTCGGAATCGGACGATTTTTGATAAAAATGACAAACAGCAGCGGCTAAGGCATCGGTAGCGTCCATTTTTTCGGGCATATCAACAATTTTCAATTGATTTTGCAGAAAAGCTGCCACTTGTTCTTTCGAGGCATCTCCTCTGCCTGTTACAGCAATTTTTATTTTACGGGGCGAATACTCAAAAACCGGGATTTGCCGATACAATGCAGCCGCCATTGCAACACCCTGTGCACGACCAAGTTTAAGCATCGATTGGACATTTTTACCAAAGAAGGGGGCTTCAATTGCCAATTCATCGGGGTGATATGTATCTACGAGCCAAAGTGTTCGTTCAAATATCTTTTGCAATTTCAAATAATGGTCGGCTAATTTCGAAAGCTCTACAACACCCAAAACAATCATTTCCAAATTGTTACCTGTTGCCCGAATCAGTCCGTATCCGGTTACAGTTGTTCCGGGGTCGATGCCTAATATGATACGCTCATGGGACTGTTTTTTCATTTTATCTGAATTTGTATTTATTTTTCGCTCGCAGAATCTCGTTTTCAAGAGTTCGTGTCAATTTCTTACAATTTTTCGGTACAAAAGTACGTAAGAATTTGTAAATTTTATAAGTAATGTTAAATTTGTGTATGTTTACTTTGATTTGAATTTTCTCACACTAAATAATTCGTTTTTTCTATTTATTTATGGACAAAGAATCTGCAATACATCAATACCTCAACCTACGTTTTCCGATGCAAATTTGGCTTCTCTCCCACCCTTTTGTTGCCCGAATGGCTTGGAAACTGACCGAAGAAAGCCGCACGATTGCTTCCGACATGATTTCAGACCCGGATTTGGACGGCGATTACAGCGGCGGACAGGTGGACGCCTTTCGACACATTTTCTGGCTGGCTTATTTAACTCAAGGTATCGGCTCACAAAAGGCTCTTAAACTGGGAATTGCACACGAGAAAAGCAATGAAATTGATTTTCGTAAAAAAAGTTTGGAAGAGGATTTTCTTCCGACTTATATTTCGTGCAAAATGGATTATTTAAACAACAATATAGGTGTAGAAATAGGTAAAAAATATGCCAAAATATCAAAAAATGAGCTTATTGAGAAGGTAAAAGAAACAATTTTGAGTGGCAAAGCCTTTATAGTGAAAAAAAACAGTGATAGAGATTTTTTAGATTACGAAAGTCGAATAATTCCGAAGAACGAATATTTCGGTCTGTGGCACACATCAAAATGTTTAGTTTCATCGAACTATAAGTTTGATGATTGATGTTTCTAAAAAATTTGCTTGTTTTGCACACGAACAAGTATTGTGAACATGGAATTTTCGGCATCAATCGTTTCAAATAGATATAACAAACGATTTTCCGACTTTCGTGCCACATCAATTAATCCCAACGATGCACCTTCTTTTGGCATTGGGCGTTCCTGCAATTTCTCTTTATATTTTTGATTGAGTAAAACATCACAATCCGTTTTATCGAAACATTGGTTAATGGAATCGATTCGACTTTTTACAGATTCTATATTTATTGTTTTAATAATATTCTGTGTCATCAAAAGAAATTCATTTTCTACAAAAAACAAGGAATAATTATTTGTAAAAAGCCATTGGTCGAAAACCCCGTATTTATAGACGTTTTGAATTAAATCGATTGAAATAAACCAAATTGTGCGAACAACGCCTCTGCTTTCAGCGTATTTCCCGCAGACATCTTCAACCTGTGCAATTATTTTACCGAATTGTTCTTTGCTGCGTTGGCGTATTTTGTATTCCAAAATTTTATGGTTCGCAAATTTTGCAAGTGTTTGGTCGAATGCAAGGTTCATAATTTTGAAAAATTAATGTCTTTTTTAAATATCAAATGTACGAAAAAATAATAAAATTTTATACTTTTTAAAGTCAAATTTATTTCGATTTTCAAAACACTTTTTTTGCAATTTCTTTAATATTAGATGAATCGCCGATTGTGTAATAATGTATCACGGGAACATTGTTTTTTTTCAGTTCCAGTGATTGCTGCGTAGTCCATTCGATGCCGATTTCGCGAATTTTTCTTTCATCGCTGCCGGCTTTTTGTACAGCATTGACCAAATCATCGGGAATATCAATATTGAAAACCCTTGGCAACATTAAAATATCGGTTTTGGTACGAATTGGCTTTATTCCCGGCACAATGGGGACATCGATTCCGGCTTCACGACACAATGCAACGAAATCGAAATATTTTTTATTGTCAAAAAACATCTGAGTAACAATATATTGAGCACCGGAATCGACTTTTTCTTTCAAATATTTCAAATCCGAGTTCATATTCGGAGCTTCAATATGCTTTTCGGGATATCCGGCAATGCCAAAAGCAAAATCTGTGGCTGCGGTATTTTGCAGTTCTTCATCGAGATAAATGCCTTTGTTCATGTTGGTAATCTGATGAATAAGCCCCAAAGTATGCTCGTGCCCGTCTTTTTCGGCAACAAAATAACGTTGTGTTTTTGGTGGATCGCCGCGAAGTACAAGCAATTGATTCATTCCCAGAAAGTGCAAGTCGATTAAAGCGTTTTCGGTGTCTTCCTTTGAAAATCCGCCGCAAATCATGTGCGGAACAACATTCGGCTCGCGATAACGGTATTTTATTGCCGCCGAAATGGCAACCGTTCCGGGACGTTTGCGAACTGTTTTCTTTTGCATTAAACCGCTCGACAATTTTTTATATACAATTTCTTCCTGATGGTAAGTTACGTTGATATTCAGTGGCTCAAACTCCATCAAGGGGTCTATTACTTTATATATTTCATTAATATTTCCACCTTTGAGCGGAGGTAAAAGCTCGAAGGAAAAATATGTTTTTTGATTTTGATTTAAAGATTCGGTCAGATTCATTTAGCTTTTTTATTTTCTCACTAATACTTATAATGAATTATAATAGTTAAAAATTTGTTCTAAATCACGATCCTTTTTGTAACTTAAATTTTGCAATCTTGCAAAATTTTCAACTTCTTTACTTTTTTCTGCCATCAGTTTTAAAATCGGGCGTTTCCCTTTACGTATTTCGCGAAACTTGTCGTTGTAATCAACAAAATATTGCGTTTTTTTGAAATACTTTGAATCTTTATTTCCAACATTCATTACAGGATTGTAATTAGATTCCAACACATCAAGAACTGTTTTTTTAAGTAATTTAATCTTTCCTTCCGACATCAGCTCAAATATGCCCAATTTATTGGGGGCATTTGGAAATTCGGCACAATTGATAAATATTTTTAGACTTATTTACTTAATCAATACAATTTGCGACCAATTCAAATTTATG
>DYMH01000220.1 GCA_020721645.1 Draconibacterium orientale | reverse complement strand
ATAATCAGTGTTTTCTGCAAAAATAAATATTATTTATGTAATTAAGTCTAATAATAAAAAAAGAAATTTGTTAGATGAAAATAGTATTCGGGTTATTTTTTATTTTGTACAGTCATGTGATGTTTTCGCAACAAAATATCATACTAAAAACGAATCATTCACAAATCGTTGTAAAAGCAATTGAATATAAAACCGATACACTTATTTTTATCAATGTACACAACAACGAAACCACTTCAATAAAAGCCATACAAAAGACACTGCCGAGATATTTTGGTAAATTTTTAGCCTTTCAAAGCGGAGGTACGCGCGAAATAAATTTGGTGGAAAACAGAAAAAAAATAAGTTTTGACCCCAATCGTATTTTCACAAAAACCGGAATTGAAAGCACTTTGCGAAATTATGCTTGTTATTCGGAACAGAATTTTGAATCGGTCAATCATTTTTCAAAACAAGTACTGCAACTTGTAAAAAATGCCAAATTATTGGTTGCACTGCATAACAACAGCAATGGAGCTTTTTCGGTTACAAGCATTTTAAAAGAAAATGCACAAAAACACGATTTTTTGGAAATTTATATCAATAAAAATAAAGATGAAGAAGATTTTTATTATGTAACACAAAAATCGGCATTCGATTATTTTAAAAGTAAGAACTATAATGTTGTTTTACAAGATAATATCAACATAGAAGATGATGGCTCGTTAAGCGTTTATTGTGGGAAAAACAGCATACCGTACATCAATATTGAATGCGAAAACAAGCATTTATCCGAACAAATTGCAATGATTGAAGAGCTTTTTGCAGGTTTGTACCTTAGGAAAATAGCAGATTAAATAAAAAAAATATCAGCAAATGGAATTTTCGGTTTTTGTTGTCAATAATTCCAAGGCTTTCATACCATAAACCGAATTACCTTTTTCGTTGATTAGCGGACTCCAAACGGCAACGCTGTAATAATTTGGGTTGATTGCCGCAATGCCTCCGCCCACGCCGCTTTTGCCGGGTAAGCCGACACGGAATGTAAACTCACCCGATTCGTCGTAAAGTCCACAAGTTATCATCAAAGCATTGATTCGTTTGATTTGACTTTTTGTCAGCCGAACGTTATTAAAATTAAAGTCAGACGATGTGTTGGCGAAAGGCAAAAATGATCGGGCTAAATCTCTGCAAGTCATTGTAACAGAGCATTGACAAAAATAAAAATCTAAAACTGTTTCAATATTATTTTCGATATTTTTATACGATTTCATCATATTGATAAGTGCGGTGTTGCGAAAACCTGTTTGTTTTTCGGATTGTGCAATGTTTAGGTCGTAAGAAATATTACTATTTTGACTGATTTGCCGTATAAATTCAATAAAATCGGTTTTAGGATTGGGCAAATGAGAAATTAAAATATCAGCAACAACCAATGCTCCGGCATTTATAAAAGGATTTCGAGGTTTGCCTTTTTCGTATTCGAGTTGCATAATGGAATTGAAAGCCGTGCCCGAAGGTTCGGTTCCGATTCGATTCCAGATTTTGTCTCCCAAAAGTGAAAATGCCATTGAGAGCGAAAAAACTTTGGATATGCTTTGTATCGAAAAATTTTCATCGAAATGTCCGACAGAAAAATCCTTTCCTTCGATTGTTTGCAACGAAATGCCAAATTTATCGGCATCTATATGTGCCAATTCCGGGATATATGAAGCCACTTTACCTTGTGGTGTTTCGGATTTTACTTCCTGATATATTTCGTTGATAATCTTTGAGTAATCCATTGGAAATGGCAAAATTAGAAATTTGAAATTAGGAAATGAAAATGATAAAAGCAAATTAGTATGTTATTCAGTTTTTACATCACCACATCAAAGTCTTTGTGCTAATTGAACGACCATTTTCGATTTCCAAGAATCGAAAGTCCCTTCATGAATTTTTTCGCGGGCAACACGCACCAAATCCAAGTAAAAAGCCAAGTTGTGAATGCTTGCAATTTGAGCCGCCAAGCGTTCGCCGGCTTTCATTAAATGTCGGAGGTAAGCCTTTGAATATAAAGAATCCACGTATGAAGTGCCGCTTTGGTCGAGAGGTGAAAAATCGTTTGCCCATTTTTCGTTTTTGATATTTATAATGCCGTTCCACGTAAACAACATGCCGTTACGTCCGTTTCGAGTGGGCATTACGCAGTCGAACATATCTGTTCCCAAAGCAATGCCTTCTAAAATATTCATCGGCGTTCCGACGCCCATCAGGTATCGTGGTTTGTCTTCGGGCAAAATGGCATTGACAATTTCAAGCATTTCGTACATTTTTTCGGTCGGTTCGCCTACCGAAAGCCCGCCGATGGCGTTGCCTTCGCGTTGATGTGATGCAATGGTTTCGGCAGATTGAATGCGTAAATCTTTATATGTACTTCCCTGAACAATAGGGAAATAGATTTGGTCGTACCCGTATTTCCCTTTGGTTTGGTCGAAACGTTGAATGCCGCGTTTGAGCCAGTCGTGAGTCAGTTTCATCGATTTTTCGGCATATTTGTAGTCGGCAGGATAGGGCGTACATTCGTCCAAAGCCATCATAATGTCTGAACCGATAATTCGCTGCGTATCTACCACGTTTTCGGGTGTGAAAGTATGTTTTGAGCCATCGATATGCGAATTGAAAGTTACGCCTTCATCGGTGATTTTGCGAATTGCCGAAAGCGAAAAGACCTGATATCCACCGCTGTCGGTTAAAATAGGTCCGTTCCAATTCATAAAACGATGCAATCCGCCCGCTTTTTCCAAAGTGTCCAATCCGGGGCGAAGATACAAATGATAAGTATTTCCCAGAATGATTTGGGCTTTGATGTCGTTCTGTAACTCGCTTTGATGCACTGCTTTCACCGACCCAACGGTTCCAACCGGCATAAAAATAGGCGTTTGGATTGTTCCGTGGGCTGTTTGCAGTTTGCCGGTTCGAGCTTTGGTTTTGGTATCTTTGGTTAAAATTTCAAATCTCATAAAATAAATTTTTCAAACCGCAAAAGTAGTTTTTTGAATTGAAAATTGTGCATTTTATTTTTTTTACACATAAATATAACCCCGAAATGGTTTTTCAACCACTTTTAGGGCTATAAAAATAAATGCTTATCCGCAAAGCCACTAAAAAATTTATATTGATAAAATAGTGATTTCTTATACAACTAATATTTTAATGCGAATCAAGGGTTAGAATATTAAATGATGAATTTGTTTCCTGTTGATTTTGAATAGCCCCGACATCGGTTAGTGAGCCTGTCGAACTAATATCGGGGCTATTAAAAAACAGAACTTTTGTTATTATTTCTGTATCACTACGCTGTTATTTCACAATCAATTTCTCGTTTTTCACAACTTTACCCTCCTCAACAAGCGAAACAGAGTAAATGTTTTTAGACTTAATTACATAAATAATATTTATTTTTGCAGAAAACACTGATTATG
>DYMH01000073.1 GCA_020721645.1 Draconibacterium orientale | reverse complement strand
AAATATATAAATTACAATATATCAGCAGCTTAATAGTTTAAACTGACGGCTATGCTTTTTAAAGGGGGTTAGGGGGATTTTTTTTAGCTGACATTAATAAATTGAAGATAAATCCCCCAAGCCCCATTTGTTAAGGGGGAGTTTGCAACATACATTCAATTAACATATTAGCTATTTTAAAAATCATTATTTTATCAATGTAAATTTTTTAGGGGACTTTGCGGATAAGCATTTAATATTTATTTCGTCTCTCAATTCGTATTATCCATTAATCATGATTCCGGCTCCAAAACGTCCGGTTGGTTCGTCTTTGCGAGCAGAAAAAAAGAGTTCCGGATTGCCGAATGTGCATAATCCGGATATTTCTATGTTTTCATTTTTTACACCTATTTCCATTAACATTTGTTTGTTGGTTTGCCACAAATCGAAGTGCATTTTGCCTGTTTGGGCATTGCGAATCATAAGGTTATCGGTGGTTCCGAAGGCTTTCAAAACTGCTTGTGTAACGTTATCGCCCACTTCGTAATTTTTTACGCTTATCGATGGTCCAATACCGACCAAAATATCTTGGGGGCGAGAGTTAAAATGATGTTGCATGGCAAAAATTGTTTCGCAGGCTATTTTTTTCACCGTTCCGCCCCAGCCCGAATGTGCTGCTCCGATGGCGTGTTGCACGGGGTCGTAGAAAAGTATCGGAACACAGTCGGCGGCAAACAAAAATAGGCAAACGCTGCTTTCATTGCTTATCATCGCATCGCTGTTGCCGATAACGTCTTGGTGATTGTAAATGCCTTTGCCTCTGTGGTTTTTAGTTACTTTAACAACGGTGTTACCGTGTACTTGATTTTGCATTACAAAATTTTCGAGTGGTATGCCCACAGCTTGGGAAAGTATTTTTCGGTTCTGTAAAACATTTTCGGCAATATCTTCGGTTTCAAAACTGATGTTCAAACCTTTAAAGCGGTTTTGGCTCAATCCGCCTTTGCGACTGGAAACAAAATGTGAAATTTTGGAATGTTCGGCAAAATGTTGAAATTGAAAGTATTGGGTTTGGGGTGTGGTAACAGAAATCATCGTATGTTTTATTCTAAATAGTGTTTCAAAACCATTTCCTTTGACTTCGGTATTGCCGCAAGTTCTTTTTCCAACACATTTATTTTCGCTTCTATGGTTTCGATTTCGGAAACTATGTGGTGTTGGGTGGAGAGTGGGGGTAGTGAAATATCCAAGCTATGAACATCATTTCTATTTAAACCCGGAACTCCTATACCTTTCCCTTTTGCAACACTTTCAAGGTCTAATTCTAACAAGTAAAAATAAAAATATTTAATATCAGCTTTATTCTCGTCTAATTTTACATAAAAAGTTGTATCAATTGGAAAACAATTTTTATTTACAAAATTAATTTTCCCTGCCGAACCTTTTCTGCCGACAATAATACAAGGTGCTTTTACTAAAAATTCAATATGAGTTCCAACAATACCATTTGAACCCATTACTAAATATTCTCCCGGTATCCTGTCGTTTGAATGTAAATTTTTACCATATTCCAAAGATGCAACAGATGAAAATTTAACAGTTTCTTTTATTTTAGAAGAATTGAATATCTTTGTTAATTCACTCTTCAACCCCTCAACCTCAACTTTCCCCTTCCTTTCCTTCTCTTCCAAAACTTCTATTTCTGATACAATCTTTTCTTGTATGTGTTTGGGAGGGAGGGGGATTAGAATGTGCGAAACTTTTTCAATGTTCAAATTATCAACCGATGTTCCGCCACTTGCAGCACTTGTAAACTGTTCTTGGACAATTTTATCAGAAAGAATATTATAAAAATAATCTTTATTCAATTCCTTATTAAAATCACTCATTAAAAGCCAACCATCATGAATACAACCGTCTATACCCATAATGTAAGGTCTTCCGAAACTCATTGAATTTGATAAAATAAAATCACCTTTTTTTACTCGTCTTGATTTATCTGCACCTTCTTTTGTGATTTTCTCTTTTGTTTCGGTGATATATTTCGATTGAGGCTTTACGTCGCCAATTTTAATCCAATTTTCTCCACCTGTTTCATCAGTAATAAATTCTTTAATTGGTCTTGGTGATGCTCCACGAACAATTGAAACAAGTTGATTTAATTTAAAAACGTCCCACCTACTCTCAATCTTTACTTTTTTTTTTACCGAAAGCGAGATGTTTTTTTCAAACTCCACACGGTCAAAGGTCAGCATATCAACAAGTCTGTGTCGGCTGATGTTGTTTTGCAGGGTTTGGTCAATTTCAAAATCAAAATCACCATTAAACGCTTTATATATATAGGTACTTGCCTTTTGTGGGTTTTCAAATTGTTCGGGGTCAAACATTTGGGTGCATTCTTCAATGTGTTTGCCTCGCTGCATGGGGTGTATGCCTTCGCTGCCGCGTCGGTTGCTGAATTCGTATCCCAAGAAACGTTTTTCGGCATCTTTTTCGCCGCTGTTTACCAACACCACTTTTTGCGGATAGGCAAGTATAAAATAAACGAGTTTTTCTTTTTCCCGGTCAATTACCATGTCCCAAAATTCTTTTTCGTTTCGGGCTTTCAATTTTTTGCGGTATTCTTTATATATTTCGCAATCTTCGATTGTTTTATTAGGATTTCGTTTCAGCAAACTTGTGTAATCGTCGAACGAAACATTTTCCCAAACATGGTTTACATATTTTGCAACCGGTTTTTCTATTTCGTTTACGGTGTTGTCCAACAGGGTTGTAAAGAAATTATTGACTGTATTTCTGAGGTTTATACTGATGTAATTGTTTCTTCGTCGCAGAAACAGCACTACGGTATTTGTTCCGGTTGCCATAAAGGTGTTTGAGCCGAGTGCGGTAATGGCAACAATATCAAAATTTTCTAAAATCAGTTCTCTCGATTTTGTATAAATACCCGTATTGCTCAATATGGAACTCGGCAGAATGATACCTGCCACGCCTCCGTCTTTAAGCAATTGTTTGGTTCGTTCTACAAACAGGCATTCAATTTCCGAACTGCTGTCGGTAAGGCTGTTGTAGAGTTCAAAATTATCGGCTTTGTAGAAAGCGGTTGCCGCATTTTTAAACGCCGAAACGGAATAAGGCGGGTTTGAAACAATAATGTCGAACTGTTTGTTTTCTTTGGGGAAATCTTTGTCGGTGTGCAGTAATTTGCCCTTATAGTCGTGGTGGTCGAAACGTGCCAAGCCGTCGGAATGGATTACGTTAGCCAAACCGTCGCCGTGCAGGTAACAACCAACTTTGCCCACTTTTACCAGTCGGTAATCTTTTTCGATACCGTAAATATATCGTATCGCCCATTGAAAATGCGATATATCCGATACTTGAATAAATTTCTTTGCATCAACTTTTAGCTTTGTTTTATCGAATTTGTTCAACAGCCGTTGAATTTCGTGCATTGTTTCCGTGAGGAAATGTCCGCTGCCGGCTGCGTAATCCATCACGTAAGGTAAAAAATCATCGTTCACGTTTTTTACCAATTTGTCTTCAACAATTTTATCAATCGGCAAACTCTTTATAATAAATTGAGCTACCGGCACGGGCGTAAAGAACTGTCCGCTTTCTTGTTTCAAACCTGTGGTCAAAAGCATTTCAAAGAAATCGGACAGGTATTGTTGTTTTGTGTTATATCGAAGTTTATATTTTTGAAGCAGTTCCACAATTTCTTTTACCACCACAGCATTTTCGTTGAACGATTGTTCATCGTAAACATCTTTGATTGCAAACTCGTTGTTTTTTTCGAGGCGTATTTTATGAAACTCACCCAGTAATTCGTTTCGCAGCGATTCTTCTATCTTTTTATATTTTCGGTTGAAGTCGGTTTCCGAAAAGTCGGTAACCACTTTTTCCAGAAACTCGTGCATTCCTTTTGCGTACAAATCAGTTAATCGGATTTGAAAACTTCGGTGTGTATCCACACCTTCCAACCATTGAAAGCCAAGTTCGTTGTCGGTATCTTCGTTGGATTTTTCGTCGTATATCTTGCAAAGAAACAAAGTGAAGATACGGTTAAACGCATTTCCTTTGTCCGAAACTACATTGTGTCGGAGTATTTCGAGGAAGCGGTTAAATATGAAACCGCTGTCTTCCTTTCGTATTTCTTCCAAATCGTCAATTCTTAAAGCTCGGCTTTTATAATCGTAAGGCATAACCCACGAATCAAACACACCATTGTCCTTTGTAAGTTTGCTCCATTTCTCGTAAAAGTCTTTTACGTCGCCCGTGCGATATTCGTTTTCAATTTTAACAATTTCGTTTCGGTAAACAATTTCATTGCCTTTTAGTTCCGAAGCGTAAAGCATAATAACATCGGCTTTGTTGCTGAATTTGAAATAGGTGAAAAGTTGCCCGCCGTCTTTGTTTTTCATACGGTCAAATTCTTTTTCAAATTCTTTGCCGTATGTTTTACATTCTATGAGCAGATATTCCGAACCGTCTTCACGAGTTACACAAATATCCAATCGTCCCGAAGTTCCATGTCCTGCGGGATAAACTTTTTCGAGCGATATATTTTCGGGTTTATATCCTTTATCCAACAAACGATTCAGGCATTCTAACACTACCCAGTCTTCGAGTTTGGTGATATTTTGGGTTTCTTTATCTTGTATTTTGATTTTCCCGCCGAAGAAAAAAGTTTGTTTCTCGGTATTTACTTCAATGGCGTAGTCATCGGTATATTTCTTAACAAAAATATCCGATGTATTTTCTTTGGGTTTAAAGCCTAATTTTTTTATTAATAGAGTGTTGTTCATTGTTTGTGTGGTGGTATTGACATCTATACTTTGATTGGTTGATTTTTTGATGTGCTGATTGTTTTTAATATCAAATAGTTATACATTTTATAAAACGCAATTTTCGACCGTGCATAGTATAAATATATGCAAAATTAAAAATTATAACATTTTATTGAGAATATAATTTATTTCGATAAAATTATTTTTCCGAATTAATAAAAGATTTACACATTTTGTTTTAATAAAAATCAAAAAACCTTCCGGAATACTTATTCTGCAAGGTTTTTTGATAATAATAAAGAAGAAAAATTACCGATGATTTTGTTGATAACTTTTCATTATGATTTGGTGTCAGATTAATTTGCCGTAACTTTCACAAATTTTCCGCTGTTTCGGGCAAAAATTGTTTCATCGTACATAGCTTCGCATGCTACGGGAGCCATCCAATATTCGCCCACGTAACTTGCGTTGAGCAATACGCGGTATGTTTTGCTTGTACCTTTTGTCATATCGAAATATGTAAAAACACGGTCGTCTCTAATATCTTGATATGTTGCCGTACTCGAATTTTGTGCGTATCCGATTTCGAGCATTCGCGAGTTGATAATTTCCCAACCCGACGGGAAAATCTGTGCCAAAGCCATATTTTTATACGTTCCCTGCAAACCCGGATGTGTTACCGTAATTTCTGCAATAAAATCAGTTCCCTGAGGAATAGATTCGGGCGACAGACTGCTGCCGTCGGGCAATTTGTACGAAACTGTCATGTACAAATCGTGTTGAGCTTCGGGTTGTGCCGAGCCGGTTGCAGGAATGCCTTGTTGTATAAATTGTACATAGACAATCGATTTTCCGTTGTTGGTAACCGAAATCGTTTTTTCGCCGCCGCCTTTTATATCGACTTTATTTTGCGATATCGTTTTGCTGTCGGATATTTTAACAGCTTTTCCATTGTCGAACGCATACGAGAAGTTCAACGCACCGCTCAATTGATTTTTCTTCACATAATCCGAAACCGCCAACAAGCAATAGGCTGTGGTTTGTGTGCTCATGTATCGGTTCGACGACATTTCTTCCGACAAAAGTTTAACAACCGAGAAGGCTTTCGACTTTTCACCCAACAAATTCAATGTTGTCAAAATCATTGCATCATCGCGGAAGTTTGAGCCGAATGTTTCGGAAAAATATGTGTAGGGTTTTACATCTATTTGCAATCCTGAGACCAATTTTTGGGCAACATTCTGTTTTCCTGCCAAGAAATATGCGGCTGCCAACTGCCATTTTGCGGCATCGGATAAGTTTGTCGATTCTTTCAATCTGTTCATCGAGCTTGTTTCCGCTTTTCCGTACAAAGCAAGGGTGTAAAGTCGATATGCTTGGTCGAGTTGAGAATCCGGTCCGTCGTTTATCCAGCTTTTTGCTTTGGCAGTTTGATATTTTGTCCACGCTTTCAACAAAGTTTGCGGAACGGAATAGCCTTTCTTTTCGGCTTCAATCAAGAAATGCCCGGTATAATTTGTTCCCCAAGTGCACACGTCTTGATTTCCGGGCCAATACGACATTCCGCCGTTTGCCAACTGAAACTGTTCGATTCGTTTGATACCGGCTTTGATATTGTTTTCAATTTTCAATTTTTGTTTATCATCAATTTTTATCAAATCCAATACGTAGAGTTGCGGGAAAACTGCCGATGTTGTTTGTTCGATGCAACCGTAGGGATACTCAATCAAATAACTTAAACGTTTTTCGAGATTCACGGGCGGAATCGACGATATTTCGAGTGTTCCGGTGTTTGTTCCGTTGGCACCGAGCGGCGTGTAGGTCGATGTCCAGGTTTCTCCGGGATTCAGAATTTTTGCCAAGATATTTGTTGCTTTCGGATTCGGGTTGCGTACGTCGATTTCAATATCGAAAGTGGCAGTTCTGTTGCCCGAAACGGCTGTGATTTGAACTGTTCCCACGCCGGTTTTTTGCAATACTTCGAGTTCAAAATTTGCCATTTCATCGCCCGGTTCTGTAAATTTAACGGTTTTTGTGTTGCTGCCGATGATTTTCAGAAATCCGTTGGTTTTCACTGTAACTTTCACATTTTTAATATCTTTCTCCATTGCGAAAATATCCGCAGGCAAAACAACTTTTTCGCCCGGACTCAGCACTCGGGGTAATGTTCCCAAAATCATCAAAGGTTTAATAACGTGTGTCGATTTTTCGGCAGAGCCATAAGCCTTTCCGTTACCTGCAACCACCATTGTTCGTACCGAACCGATGTATTTGGGGAGTTTAACGGTGTGTGTGTTCGAGCCTTTGTTCAACGTAAACGGACCGAGATAAATAACCACAGGTTTGAAGCGATTTGCCTTTTTATTTCCGCCTTGTCCGTCTTCCATATCATCTCCGCCGACAGCCAACAAACGATCCAATTGCCCTGTGTATGCTCCAATCACGTTGTTGTACAAATCCCATGTTTTCACTCCGAGAGCTTCTTTGGCGTAGAACGATTTCCAAGCATCGGGAGTTTCAAAATGTGTTAAATCAAGCAAACCTTCATCTACAATTGCCAAAGTGTAAGTCATTGGCTTGTTGTTTTTTTCGGAAACTGTGATTTTAACTTCTTTCTCAGCCTCCAATTTATCGGGCATATTGATAACAGGATTCAAATGCGTTCCCGGATTTTCGACCATAACCGGAAGTACGCCGTACATACGAATCGGCAAATCGTTTGCTGTTTGGGCATGTGGTTGTAAAAGAGTAACATGAACATAGATATTGGGCGTCATGCTTTCCGTTACTTTGAATTTGTATTCGGTTTCGCCTTGTTTGGTGTCGAGCCAGTGTGTTTCGAGAAGGGTTGTGCCGTTTTCTATGGAAATCAATGCACGTCCGTCTTTCCCTGTCGGAATAGAGATTTTGGCTTCTTCGCCAACGGTGTAATTTTTTTTATCAGAACTAATCATCAGCATACTTGCATCTTCGGCACTGCCTCCTTCTGCGTGTCCTGCCCAGCCGGGCCAATCGATATACATAATTTTTCCCGATGAGTGTCCGGTGTTCATATCGGTAGCCAAAACCAAATATCGCCCCCAGTCCGGGTATTTCACTTTTATTTTCCAACTTGCTTTTCCGTTCGATGAGAAAATGGTTTTAGAATCCAACAAAGTCGAAGAGTTGTTGAAATTGTAGGAGGATATTTGAGAATCGCCGTTGTCCCACCACCAACGCCATTCGATTTTGTAGAACTTCATTTCAATTCGATGAGTTCCGGTGATTGGTTTTCCTTCCGGGTCGAGAGTTACAACATCAATTTGATGTGTGGTATCGGTTAAAAGCATGTTGCGTTTGTCGCCTTTGGGAATTTTCACGCCCACATATCCGTTGTAAGGCGAATACGGAAGTGAAATTTGGTCGGAGCTAAAATCGCCGCCTTTTTCAAAGACTTTTGTTACGAAAACAGCTGTTAATTTACCCGGAGCTTTTTGTCCGGCGTCTAATTCTACGTGTACGGGAACTGTTCCTTTATCATCTGTTGTTCCTTCAAAAATACGGTCTGTTTGTCCGTAAAATTCTTTCGTGGGGTCATCGAACGAGAAGTCGGAATATTTAGTAAATTCGGTCTGAACAGGTTTTAAAGTCGCATCAATTTGAACCTTCAAATCCTTGGCAATGGCTCCGTGCAACCATTTTGCGTTCATCAATCCGCTGATTGCTTTGTTTTGCAATAATATTTTTTCGTCAAAATCTAATTTGATTTTAAGTCGATTGGGTTTTATGGTTTCAACTTTTAAAGTTTTGAAAAAATTGACTGAGCCTACCGAAACCGTGAGTTCGTAATTGCCTGTGAGAGCATCATTTGCGGTGGCAACGAAGAAAGGATAAATTCCTAAGTCATTTTTTTTCTGAATTTCGCGTTTGATGACTTGATTTTTGGGATTTTTTAATTCAAAAACAATCGGATGCCCTGCCGGAATTTTGTTGACATCTTCTTTCAGCATAAAATCGAGAAACAGTGTATCGCCCGGTCGCCAAACGCCGCGTTCGCCGTAAATAAATCCTTTTAACCCTTTTGAAACAGCTGTTCCCGCAATGTCGAATCGGCTGAGCGACAATGAATATCCGTCTTGGAGTTTCAAATAGCCACGTTGATTACCGAGTTTTGCAACTACAAAAAATGGGTTTTCGAGTGCACCTAAATCCGCACGCCCGTCTTTATCGGTAACTGCCGATTTGAGCAATTGATTTTGATAATCGTAAATTTCAATTGTTGCACCATCTTTTGGTTTTGTGGTTTTCAGGTCGGCAGTAAACACGTTCAATCCATTATTATTACCGAGTTTGGCAATAATACCGATGTCGGAAGCGATGATATTTTGAGCAATTTTACGTTGCGAGCCGTAATATCCGTTTTTACAGGGATTTTCTCGGTTTTCCCAATAATTTGTATAATAATCATCGTAATAACTATATGATTCTTCCGAATATTCCGAATTTTGATAAGCGTCCCAATTGGAAGTTTCTTCGGCAGGATTGTCCCATTCGGAGCCTGTCGATTTTAAATCGCTTTCCGTTTCTTCGGTACTGTCGTCTTTGCAGGCGTAAAGCGAATATTTCTTTTTAAAATTGATTTCGATTCTGTAAATCGCTCCCGGGTCGTTTTCTATTAAAGTGTTCAAATCTAAGGTAAAACGATTCCATTTGCTGAAATCGGTGATTTGTTTATTTTCGAGTGATATTGTTTTTTTAAACAAGGGTTTCCCAACGCGTTGCAATTCATTTTCGCCATCCAATTCATTGACTTGCAGGAATTGAATGATGTTTTTTTCGTAGATTTTAATCACTGTTACATCAACAGCTTTCAAATTAACGGCTTCAAACGGAAAAACCATTCCTTTGTCCGATGAAGGCAAAATGTTTCCTGATCCGATAAGACGCACGGCGGGTTTCAATTGTTCAAATTCGGCTGTTATGTTGATTTGGTTTTTGAGTTTTACGCCCAAAACATTTTTAATACCGGAATATAATACAACTGTTTTATTCGTGTCGGATTGAACGGACGGAAACACTTTAATGGTATTATCTTCTACGATGAAACGGAGGTTTTCGTCTCCTGTCATGGTGATAAGCCCGTTGAGATTTTGATTTTCATCGAGCGGGTCGGTGAATTGGAGTTGCAGATATTGTTCGGAATCGCGAATGATACGCGATTCGATGAATGAAAAGTCGTTAATGGCGGGAATCGTAATTTTTTGTTCGCCTTTTTTATCTATGTCAATTTTTTTTCCGTCCCATACAAAGCGAACTTCCGAAGGTTTGATTTCGCGGTTGATGCTGTCGATTACAAAATGATGGGTCGTACCGTCAACATCGCTGTGCCATTTTACCGATAATTTCTTCCCGTTTTGTTGAGCGGCAAATATATTGCCGATATTTTCGCTTGTCTCAAAATCTGCTGTTTGAACAAATCCGATGACTTGCTGTAATGACAATGTTTTTTTATCGATTGTTTTTTGTCCTTCAATCAGAAAATCGAAATTTTGCGGAATTATCATAAACTCGAAATTAAAATTTTCGAGTTCCGACGGAACTTTTTCGAGTTTCGACAAATGAAATTCGGTAAAATATTTTTGTCCCGAAGGCAACATCTTTGCAGGTATAAATTCCAAAGTATTGCCTTTCAATTCACATTTTCCACCGATTGAAGGGCGAAATTCGATTAAATCTTCCGGAAGAGCTTGTCCTTCGGGAAGTTTTTTAATCAATTCATCGCTGAGTTTGATTTGGATTGTTGATGTTTTTGAAATCAAACCCGAAGTGTATGCGGACACATATTTAATGAAATCCGGATTGTCGGCATTGACCTTTCGTTTGGAAAATTTGCCAAAAACAAGGACGAGAGTTAGAATTGCCACAAGCCCGAGCGAAGAAAACAGAATGATTTTAGTTTTTTTTGTCATTATAGTAGGTTTTTTGTAAAGTGTTTTCAACATTTTGAATTGTACTAATTTATTGAGAATTTTCGATTAAAACAAAATCCTTTCGATACAATCTTTGTATCTTGTAAATTTGGATTTTAAAATTTGTGATGAAATCAAATTTTATAAAAAAATTGGTTTTCTGCGATATATTTTTTATCTTTGAAGTAAGGTGAAATAAATTATTGATGAGGATTAAGGACTATGTACTAAATTAATTTCTGTATTTCATTGCGGCTCTCTGCGGTTAAATATTTGAATAATATTTTTTACCGCAAAGAAAGAAATGCAAAGTCCCGCTGAGGTCGGACTATTTTTTAAAACATGTTCCTAAACAAATCAATCAACGTTAATCGTTTTATTTTATTATGAAAAAGTTACTTTTACTTTCTGTTATTTTTTCTCTTTTTTTTCGTGCACTTCGAGAAATAAAATGATACAAAACAAGAATACGAGTCTTATGGAAAATGTTGGAACAAATTATGAAAATGCCATTATTATTGAAGAAAAGACCGAAACTTCCGGTGTGAGGGCAGAATATGATTGGCTGATTAAAAATTATCCCGGATATACTAATTTGAGGCAATTCTTGAATGTTGATAAGAATAAATACTACGATATCATCAGCATTAGAACTGCCGGCGGACAGGAAAAAGATATTTATTTTGATATTTCCAATTTCTACGGGAAATTTTAATCTAATTTTCAATAATAGCCGGCTTGTTTCTGTCCCCAAATAGATGAGCCAAGTATAAAAAGTATAAAGTTTGAAAGTGAAAAGTGTAAAATCTTTCATAATCAGTAATTTATGTAAAGATGTAAATTTGACTTAAAGTCCTTATTTTCAGTATTATAACTTTATAAACTTTCTACTTTATGCCTTTTTAAACCGAACTCATAGATTTAAAAAGAAGTTTTGATTTGCTATGGCAAAACCGAAAAGTTTGAATTGATATTTTTTTTTGAAAAAAATGAAGGAATATTTTTTTATTTAAAAAATCACCTTTATATTTGCTTATTCTTAGAAGAGAATAATTCTTATATAATAAAAATTCGTTATGAATCAGCCTGAAATAAGAAAAATGTTGATGGATAAGGGTTTGCGAGTAACTCCGCAACGGCTTTCGATATTCGAGGCAATTATAAAGCTTAAAAATCATCCAACAGCAGAAGAAATTATCAACTCGATAAAGGAAACACAGCCGAATATTGCAACAGGCACAGTTTATAAAGTGCTCGATTCTTTGGTCGAAAACGAATTGATAAAAAAAGTGAAGACAGAAAAAGACATCATGCGTTACGATGCTGTTATCGATAATCATCATCATTTGTATTGTGCCCAATCCGATAAAATCAGCGACTATTATAACGATGAGATTAATGAACTCCTTGCGGATTATTTTCAAAAACACAAAATACCAAATTTTGAAATTCAAGATGTAAAGCTTCAAATAATCGGAAAATTCAAAAAATAGGCGATACACATTGTATTTATATTTAAAAACTAAATTATGGGAAAACAAGCGATTAAAGTTTCATCGGTTGATGTAGATCAACTTTTAAAAATGCTCAATGCTGCTCTTTCCGAAGAGTGGTTGGCATATTATCAATATTGGATTGGTGCCCGACTGATGGAAGGACCGATGAGAAGCGAGGTAGAGCCCGAACTTTTGCTTCATGCCGATCAAGAATTGGGACATGCTTTGTTGGTAGTGAATAAAATCATTCAATTGGGCGGTACACCGGTAATAAACCCAACGGAATGGTCAAAACTCGCACGTTGCTCTTACGATGAACCGGCAGACCCGTATATTGAAAAAATACTCGAGCAAAATTTGAACGGCGAACGCTGTGCCATTCAACGCTATCAGGAAATTGCCGATTTTACGGCCGGTAAAGACCATTCGACACATCAAATGGCAGTGCAAATACTCAATGAAGAATTAGAACACGAAAACGACATCGAATCGTGGATTGCCGATATCCAAAGAATGAAAGAGGAATTTAAAAAAATTAGAATGTAAACTATTATCAATTAAATAAATAAAAAATCATGGAAGAACACGTATTTTCAATGCCACGTATCGGAGAAAAAGCTCCCGAATTTAAGGCAACAACAACACAAGGCGAAATCAATTTTCCTTCGGATTACAAAGACGGATGGGTTATTCTGTTCAGTCATCCTGCCGACTTTACCCCTGTTTGCACATCAGAATTTATGACATTTGCAACATTAGAAAGCAAGTTTAATGATGCAAACTGTAAATTGGTCGGGCTATCGGTCGATGGATTGTACAGTCACATTGCTTGGTTGCGAACAATCAAAGAAAAAATCGAATACAAAGGAATGAAAAACGTAGAAGTCAATTTTCCTTTAATCGAAGACATTACAATGGAAGTTGCTAAAAAATATGGCATGATGATGCCCGGCGAAAGCAGCACCAAAGCCGTGAGAGCCGTTTTCTTTGTGGATCCCAAAGGAATTATACGAGCTATTATTTATTATCCGCTAAGCCTTGGTCGTAACTTCGACGAACTTTACCGGGCTTTAATTGCAATGCAAACAGCCGATGCTTTCTCAATTGCAACTCCCGCCGATTGGAGACCCGGCGATGATGTAATTATTTCGCCCGCAGGCTCGTGCGGCACTGCAAAAGAACGAATGACAGACACCGAACTCGATTGTAAGGATTGGTTTTTCTGTACCAAAAAATTAGATAAGGACCTTGTAATGAAAAAAATACAGAAAAAATAAGGGTGCTATGCGCTGCTTATCAAGAATCTAAAATCTAATATGCTTTGAACTAAAACGGGTAAATCGCCCGTTTTTTTTTATAATTTGATATGCAAAGCTACTCAATATTTCTATTGCAATTACTTATTAATCAGATAATTATAAACAGTAAAATATGATTGTTTAGATTAATATCGTAAAAATATTGGATTATTTTGAAATTGAAAAATTTTAACATATGCTGTGATTTTAATATGTTGATTAAATGTCATATATACAATACGTTATAAGGTTTACTGAATTAAGAATATGGGGAGAAATGTTAAAATAAGTAATGTAAACGTTACTAAAATCATGTGCTAAGGGTGTGTCGAGGGTGGAAATAGGGTTGAAGTGTTGATTTTGTGATGCGACGATAAAGAGACGCAGGTTTTTTGTTCGGATACACCATTGCCGAACTTTCTGCCACAACATTTGCACAAGGCGAAGGAAATAAATACCTTTACAACGGCAAAGAACTCCAAAACGATTTTGATTTGGACTGGTACGATTACGGCGCACGCATGTATGACCCTGTAATCGGTCGGTTTTTAAGCATCGACCCTTTGACGGAACATAATTATTCGATAAATCCTTATGCGTATTGTTCGAATAATCCGACGAATAAGATTGATCCGACGGGGATGGAGGATGAAGACCCTCAATCGTATGATATAGATCCGGACGGTGATGGCATTCTTTCAACAGTTGAAGTTATCGGACATAAACCAAGTTGGTTTGGAAGGCAGTGGAATCATTTTGTTGATTTTTAAGGAGGCATGATTGGAATGGGATATGATGCGAACCAAGATTTAGAAGGGGCTGGCGGAAATCAAGCCGGCGGCATACCGCTTGTTACAAATGGGGCACCG
The DNA here is from genome assembly GCA_020721645.1 of Draconibacterium orientale. GTDB lineage: Bacteria > Bacteroidota > Bacteroidia > Bacteroidales > JAADGE01 > DYMH01. Next base: position 2,824 of record DYMH01000073.1, on the reverse strand, counting down.
GCTTCTCCAACCAAATACACTTCTAATAATACTGAGACACAAGTAAATATTGATGCTTTGATGGCTGCAAAACATCGCGGTAGCATAAGAGTAAATCCGACAGAATTAGGTTGGGCAAGGTTTTTTGATAAAAGTTCCAGCCTTACAAAAACGATTAAATCAGAAATTGATAAACATAAAGGGAATTCTGAGCAAACAGACAGTAAGGGACAGACAATAAAAGAAAGAATGGGTGATTCTGTTCTATATCTGATTGGACGTGAAGGTTGGAGCGATGTAAATGAAGCAGAAAGCTATGAAATCGTACCGGGATCCGGAGATCGGAGTAAAGGCAGAACAATAAGCGAAAAAGAATATAAAGATTTACATGATCAACTTTCAAAATAATATGAAAAAAACTGTTATATATTTTGCGATATTACTATTTTTATCTTGTTCCGATACAAAAACCCGTAATGAATATTATACTGACAGAAAAATCAAGGAAATGACTGAGTATCAAAATGGGAAAAAAAATGGAAAATGTAAGTCTTTCAGCCCAAACGGAATATTAATCACTCTTTCGGAATGGAAAGATGATTTAAAAAACGGGAAAGAGATTCAATATGATTCAATTGGCAAAATCAAAGCCAGTTGCACATTTTTAAACGGACAAGAAACAGGGAAGTACGTTATATATCACGATTCGGATTTCAGCGATAAATATTATGTTATTACTGAGGGGGAAAAAATAAATGGAGAGGTTATGGAAGCTTACATCAAATATTTTACAAAAAAAGACAGTCTATTGCATAAAGAAATTTATCAAAAAAAAATTGATAGTTCCTTGGAAATAAATGATGAAAGATGTTATACCTTAAACGGTAAATTGGATACTTCCGCTAGCTGTTTTTTCAGTATCAAATCTCAAGACACTGTATTTTTACATGATACTTTAAAAATGCTTATTGAGTCTGAATGCTTCGATTTTGATAATGTAGGTATTCTTATCGGTGATTATGATGAACATTACAGAATAGTAGGAAATAACATTGACACCCTCGAATCTAAGACTAATTTTATCAACTACTTATATGTTCCAAAAAAACAGGTAAAATTACGATACGTGGCATTTTAGTGAAGTATAAACATATAGAAAAGAATGGAGAAAAATTAATAGCAAAGAGAAATATGTATTTTTCGAAAGATGTATATGTTAAACCAAGTCCTTTGTTAATCGAAGAATGAAGCAAAAAGAATGGCTGCTCGGCGTTGTTTAGCGAAGCGTAACTACGCCGGAATTGTCTGAACCGTGATTTTTAGGAATTGTGTCGTCCTGAAAAAACTTTACAGGTTAAACATTAAATTTCCGTGTATAATATTACATCATTTTTTTAAATTCCTGAAATAAATTTACAGAACTGAATTTGCTTTACATTTGCAGGCAGGATTTTTTAAAATATTGTGTCCGAAAGCTAGGAGATGAATAATTTGTAAACAGCGTTTATTGGTTTTGTAGAGACGTGATGCACACGTCTCTGTTCTGAGATGTTTTTTTTGTATGTGAGACGTGTGCAACACGTCTCTACGGGTATTGGCGAAATTGTCGGGTGTTGGATACCTGAAAATGTTAAATTGTACAACAACCCTGTCGGCAGATTTATGCCCCGGCTGCGGTTTTCCGCAAACGAATGAACCGCCGACAGGGCTTGAAGCCGCTGTCGGGGTTCGGGCACGATGCCAACGGCAACATGACCCGAGATTACAACAAAAACATCACCCACATACAATACAACACCCTAAATTTGCCCCAACAAATAGACCTACCCACCACACAAGGCGGAAGCATAAAATACACTTACGATGCCGGCGGACGCAAACTCCGCACCAACCTGTACGGCAGCAAATACAAGGTTACCGACTACATTGCCGGTTATGTTTATGAAGATACGAAACTCCAATTCATTCTCACCCCCGAAGGACGCATTACCTACGACGTACCGACCGGCAGCTACAAATACGAATATTTCCTCAAAGACCACCTCGGAGACACTCGTGTAACCTTCGACCAAACCGGCACCGTACTCCAAACCAATGCCTACGACCCGTTCGGATACACCATTGCCGAACTTTCTGCCACAACATTTGCACAAGGCGAAGGAAATAAATATCTTTACAACGGAAAAGAGTTGCAAGATGAGTTTGATTTGGATTGGAGCGATTACGGGGCGAGGTTTTATGATGCAACAAGCGACAGATTTTGGACATTAGACCCAAAAGCGGAAAAATTCCCGTGGCAAAGCCCTTTTTGTTATGCGGCGAATAATCCGATAAGGTTTATTGATAAGAATGGAGAAGAAGCAGGAGACCCGCCTTTTGGGCAGATATTTACACCAGAACAGAATGCGAAATTTAGCAGTTTACTAAATACGGGAGCAAATAAGGTGGGGAATTCTATAAGTAGCTTTATTAATGATGGAATCCCAGTTTGGAGTATATCCGCAAATATCACGGTAGGTCCACAAGTCGGTTGGGAAGCCACACTTGGTCCAATTTCCGTAGGAGCCTCAGGCGGGATTTCAACAGAAATAGCTTCCGGTTCTATAGAGCAAACCGGAAGTGATAACGGACCAACTACATATGAGTATGACCTTATCGGTAAAAATGATAAAGTAAAACAATCTTCATTTTTATCAATGAATATCGGTTTTTTGGGTGCAAGTAGCTCTACAACTAATGTATCTGATACAAATTCGTCTAATAATCTCACAGCAAGTACAAATAATAATGATTTATAGACTTATTTACTTAATCAATACAATTTGCGACCAATTCAAATTTATGT
>DYMH01000219.1 GCA_020721645.1 Draconibacterium orientale | reverse complement strand
GCTTTCGGGATAAAAATCCCGAAAAACGTTGACTTTATGGACGGACTCTATTTAAGCATATTTCAATAAAATACACTATAATGGCAGAATATGATTTTTGTGTAGAACGCCTTCCCGAAGAAATTACAAGACAATTGATTATCGAATCTTTTTCGGAAGCAATAATTATTGTAAACAGAAATAGTGAAATAATTTACTGCAACCGCCGAATGCGAGAATTGTTCGGATATACCAAAGAGGAACTTTACAGGAAACCGTTATCAATTTTGATTCCCGATGTTTTTAAAAATATACACAGTGTTCAGGCAGAAACACATTTTGAAAACCCCGAAAATCGCTCAATGGGAATCGGCATGAATCTTTTCGGGCGGAAAAAGGACGGCACGGATTTGCCGGTCGAAGTTAGTTTAAGCACTTTGAAAGCCGAAAATAATACGTATATTATGGCTTTTATTTCGGACATCAGCATTCGACATAAAATTGAAAATGAGCTTATTGAACGCAATCAAGAACTCAAATCGTTTGCGGGCATGTTGTCGCACGATATTAATTCTTTACTGGCAGGAATTGTAGGTTTTAGTGATTTGCTGATTGAAACCTCCGATTATCCGGTCGAAAAACAAAAAGAATTTCTTCAAATTATTTCCGATTACGGGCGAAAAGCTGTAACAATAATTCGCGAAATATTGTTATTATCCAGCGTGTCGAAAGAAAATATCGAGATGGCAAAGGTTGATATAGATTCGATTATTCAAGAAGCAATCAAAAGAAACAGCGATTTAATACGAGAAAATAAGGCAGAAATCAGAATTTCGGAAAATATTGACAACCTTGTTTCCTACGGTCCGTGGATTGAAGAGGTTTTTTACAATCTGATAAGCAATGCTGTAAAATATGGGGGAAATCCGCCGGTTATCGAAATTATTTGCGAAAGATTAAATGATAAATGTGTTAAATACGGCGTGAAAGACAACGGAGCAGGGATTTCTGATGAAAATAAATCCTTCATTTTACTCGAACAAAGCGATATGAAAGAAAAAATTGTGAAGGGGCACGGAATTGGTTTACCGATGGTCGCAAAAATTATTCAAAAATTGGGAGGTATCTTAGAAATCAACAATCACCCGGAAGGCGGTACGTGTTTTTGTTTCACTTTGCCTTCACATTGATTTGGCAAAATGAATTTTCGGCAAATTTATTGCAGATTCAAACTTATTCCTTAAATACGCAAGTATTTTTATATCTTGTTGTATTTCAACAAATAAGTTCCGGCAGATTTCACTTATTTAAGTGTTTAAAGATTTCTAATTTTCCTTATATTTCTTGGACAATCTGCCGGAACTTGCGGATTTAAGGAAATAGTAAAAAAAATAAAGTAGTAAACTTTTTGATTAAATTTGTAAAAAAATACACATATGGAAAGTCTAACAATTTACGTAAAAAATAGTGAACAAATTGATTTCTTATATCAATTTTTACAACACTTGGATTTTGTAGTTATGCCTGTAAATAAGGCAAAGAGAGTAAAAGCAAAGCATAAAGAATACAGTATTTTCAGTTCAGCAGGCATTTGGGCAAATAGGAGTATTACGCAAGAAGAATTAAGAGCAAAAGCATGGAAAAAAGTGTAATTATCTGCGATACAAATATATTGATTGAGCTTTACAAGAGTAATCAAACAATTATTTCTATTCTTCAAAATATTGGGGAAGAAAATATTGCAATAAGTTCTGTTACCGCAGGTGAATTAATCTTTGGTGCTTTGAACAAAAGGGAATTGAAAGCAATAAAAAAAGACATAGATAATCTTGTTGTTTTACATATCATCGAATTGATAAGCCGAAAGATTATTGAGTTGATGTTTAAATATTCGAAAAGTCATGTCTGAAAGATTAAAAGTTTATACCGCGATGTTTTTCGCGATGATGTTTTGGGGTTTTTCATTCATTTGGACAAAAGAAGTACTTGCTGTTTATCAGCCTATTACAACAGTTTTTTTTCGTTTGCTTCTGTCTTCGATTTTTATGTTTGCGGCAAATATTTTCATCAAACAAATTGAACGTATTCGTCGCGAAGATTATTGGCAATTTTTGTTGTTGTCGTTTTTTCAACCCTTCCTTTATTTTATCGGCGAAAATTATGGGCTGCTTTATGTTTCTTCGACCGTTACCTCGGTAATTATTTCAACAATCCCCTTGTTCAGCCCGATAGCTGCATATTTTTTCCTGAAAGAGAAAATTAAACTCCTGAATTTTATCGGCATTATCATTTCAATTATCGGAGTTCTTTTTGTTATTATCAAGAAAGATCTTTCAATTTCGGCATCACCCGTGGGAATCATGTTTTTGACTTTGGCTGTTTTCAGTGCCGTTATTTACTCGGTGATTATTGTCCGATTGTCGGGAAAATATAATGTGTTTACCATTATCAGCACACAAAACACAATAGGAATTGTTTGGTTTCTGCCGATATTTTTATTCATGGATTTTACCGATTTTATCGAAATCGGATTTAATCTCAAAGCTTTTATTCCCATTGTGTTGCTTGCTGTTTTTGCTTCAACTTTGGCATATTTATTTTTCATCTACGGCATTCAAAAATTAGGAATCGTAAAATCGAATATTTTGGCAAATACAATTCCGATTTTTACAGCAATTTTCGCATATTTTCTGATAGGAGAGAAATTGAATTCGGTAAATATTTTCGGAATTTTCGTTGTTATTATCGGGCTTATTGTTACGCAAATGACCCGAGAACGTCTCAAAAATTGGAGTGCAATTGCTTCAAATCCGAAATCGTGGCGTAAATTTTACAGACGCGATTAATGTGATATTTTGAGAAAAGCAAAATAACTCTCCGGTTTTGAAATTTCTCAATATAATTCAATAAATTTGCAATGAAAATATAGATTGAAAATGAAAGAATTAGAAAATTTTTCGGAATATTTAACCCAACTGACAAAGGAAAAATGGGACAGTTTGTTCGAATTGATTCCCGAGATAAAAAATACCACAGATTTCGGAACAGTGAAGGGCGGCAATATGGTTTCGGGCGGTTTGTTGCACATGCCGCATTGGCGACCGACTCCCATTGTTCGTAAATTTCTGAAAGTGATACAAGACCTGCAAATTGTTCCGGTTTACGAATGGACGGAATGGAAAGAAGGTAAAAAAATGATTCAAGACCCGGCTGCCGAACTCACGAAACTCAATCTGGAAGAAACCTGCAAATTATTCACCATCATTATTCGTGAAGACCGTATGAACGATGGTTTTCTTGGTGTTTGCTTTGAAAACGGAACAATTTTAAGAATTTTAAAACACATCGAAGAACTTCTCGGCGGTTTAAAATAAAATGATACTTTGATTAGTTGATTATTTGATGTGATTATGTGTTGATAATGCTGAATATTATACAATTAATAGTATTTAAAAGTAAACAAATATAGACTTATTTACTTAATCAATACAATTTGCGACCAATTCAAATTTATGT
>DYMH01000218.1 GCA_020721645.1 Draconibacterium orientale | reverse complement strand
TAATTGAAACGTAAGTGCCTTGAAATCCCGCAACTACGCATATACATTTTCGTTAGGGCTCATTAAAAAAACGTGAACAGCGAAAAATAAAATATATGAGCTCTGACTGAAAAATGTTAGAGCATGAACAAACTGATTTTAGGCGACAATTTAGAAATAATGCGGAAAATGGAAAGCGAAACGGTTGATTTAATATATCTCGACCCGCCATTTTTCTCAAACCGAAATTATGAAGTAATTTGGGGCGATGACGGAGAAATCCGCAGTTTTCAAGACCGATGGTCCGGCGGAATTGAACATTACATTGCCTGGCTGAAAGAACGTGTAATAGAAATGCACCGAATTTTAAGAAAAACAGGTTCAATTTTCTTGCACTGCGACTGGCACGCAAATGCCGAAATAAAAGTTGAAATTCTAAATAAAATTTTTGGAAATTCTAATTTTAAAAATGAAATTATTTGGAGTTACAAGAGATATACTGCTGTTAGTAATCGTTTCCAAAATTTACATGACACAATTTTTTGGTTTTCAAAATCAAAAGAACAAATATTCAACGAACAAAGAGAAGAATACGGCGAAAATTCAGGCAAAATGGACAGTCATTATAAACAGGATGAAGATGGACAATGGTTTCGTTGGCAAAAAAGGAAAGGAAAAGAACCATATAAAGTATTTTTGTCAGACGGTCGTAGAATCGGAGATGTGTGGGAAATGTCAATAATAAACGCTTCGTCAAAAGAACGAATCGGTTATCCAACGCAGAAACCCGAGAAACTTTTGGAAAGAATTATAAAATCAAGTTCAAACGAAAATGATGTAATTTTTGATCCTTTTGTCGGAGGCGGAACTACAATTGCGGTAGCCGAAAAATTAAACAGAAAATGGATTGGGATTGACCAATCGGTTCAAGCCGTGAAAGTAACAGAATTTCGATTATCAAACGACAGAAATTTGTTTTCACAACCATTTACCGTTCAACTTTATAAATACGATTACGACACCCTTTTCAACAAAAACGCATTCGAGTTTGAAACGTGGATAATCGACCAATTTGGAGGAATCGGCAACACGAAACAAAAAGGCGATTTCGGAATTGACGGCAAAACCCGCGAAAATACACCGATACAAGTAAAACAAAGCGAAAATATCGGCAGAAACGTTGTCGATAATTTCAGTTCGGCTATAAAACGGTCAGATAAAGCATTGTATGATAATAATATACAAGAAAATAAAATTGCAGGATACATTATCGCATTCAGTTTCGGAAAAGGTGCAATTCAAGAAGTTGCAAGATTACAAAACTCAGAAAACCTGATAATTAAACTTGTGCGTGTCGATGAAATTGTTCCGATTTCCGTAAAACCGACTTTAACCGTAGAAATAAAAGACAACGGACAAACAGATAAACATTTACGAGAAATTGAATTTCTCGCAAAAGGTGTAACAACTGACGGAAAACACATCGAATTTTATGCGTGGGATTTTAATTTCAACAACGAACAGTTTTCTGCTGAAATTTTGCGGGACACAACCGGAAAACAAACAAAAACGTTTAAGCCCGGAAAATTTAAAATTGCAGTAAAAGTCATTGATAACGAAGGACTTGAAAATACTGAAATAATTAAATTAAAAATTAACGGAAAAGTTGAAAAATTCTGAAAATTTTGTTATTATTGTAAAACATTATCAAACTAAATTATAAAAAAATCAAATGTTAAGACTCTTTTGTTCAATAATTTATCGTTGATTGGTTGTTAAATCTGAATTGATAAGCCTGACAGATTGAAATTCAGGGAATCCGGCACAGATAAAACAAGATTTCATCAAGCCGAAAAATTTGAGTTTCAATCCGGATTACAGTTAATTCCCTAAATTCCAATCCGTTAAAAATTATGGATTTAGATACGACAAACGATTAATGACGAATTGACCGACAGAGCCCTAACATATGCTTGAACATCAGCGATTTTTTGCACTTTCTTCGTTCCGCTGCGCTGCACTTCGCAAGTGCAAAAAAACGCCGATGTCAAGCATTTTTCGTTAAGGGCAATTAAAATTAACGATAATAGACTGATTAATATCGATTATGAATAAATACGAAATAGATAAAATACAAAAATTTTGGTGGCAATATCTTTTGGCTATTCCACCAAATAAAAATGAAATTGGATTTAAACGGATAGAGCATATAATTAGAGATAAAACAAGATATGCTAAAAACAAAACAGGAAGATTACATGAATTTTATAATCTTAACCATGAAACAAATTTAACAGTTTCTCTTTGGGAAAACTTTACATTATTCGATAATTATAAATGGATTAACCAATTGACAGGATTAACTAAATCACCAATAAAAGATGAAGTAGTTAAGTGTAATTGGAGTTACGAATTTTCAACATCATCAAATAACCTATGTGATATCGTAATTAATTTTAAAACAAATAGTTTGAATGGAATTATTGTAATAGAAACAAAAAATTTAGGAAAAATTTTAAGTCCCAAAGATACAGATTTATCTTATTACCTCGACATTAAAGAATTTGAAAATTTTGATTGTAAATATCTGATTTATTGCGTAGATAAAGTAAAAATACCAGAAATAAAAACGATGATAAAACAAAATGATAGAAATTACGGTTTTATTTCTTGGCAAGAAATTGCAAAATTACAAATAGAAATGTGTGATAGTATAAATGCAAATGATAAAATTAAAACTTTTATGAAGTCATCAATTTATAATCAATTTTTAGACAAAAAAGTTTTGCCAGCAATTGAAATCTTACCATATTTAAAAGATGAACCAGACATGGATACATATGTTGAATTTGGTTATAAAGTAGTTGATATGCAACGAAAAATTTGGCAAATAACAGAATAAAAATGCTTAGGATATGGATACAAATAAAGCACAATATGAAGATTTGACGAATAAGATTAAACAAAATCTTCCGATTAAAGCAATACCAACAAGAGAATTGGTTGCTCAAATACGTGATAAACATCCAAAATTGACTTTAAAATCAGAGTTTATAATTAAAGATGTGATGAATACAGGCGATATAACTGGAATTCTTTGCATTATTGATTGTAAAGACGCAGAAGGTTTGGCTTGTGCATTGGCACATGTAATTATTTTACAATCAGAATCATTAAAACAAGAGATTGAAAAATATCAAAAGAAACGAGCCAAAAGAATTGATTTAATTCATAAACAAAAAATGAACTAAAATACATATATACAACACGATATGATGAAAAATGCCCTTAACATACAATATGCGATAATTGCGGGCTTTTGTGGTAGGTTGAAACATTGTGCAAGAAAGAAACATTTGTGCAACTTTGAAACGATAGTGCCTTGAAATCCCGCAACATACGCATATTGTTTTTCGTTATGCGTTACTGAAATAAAAAAAATAAGCCATTGAAAAAAACGGAACAAGAAGAAGAAAAAAATATTTACATTCGGACGATACCGGGACGGTTTTGAAAGCCTTTTATTCG
>DYMH01000217.1 GCA_020721645.1 Draconibacterium orientale | reverse complement strand
ATATGCTTTTATGTCGTATTTTATGCTTTTCAGGGCTTTGCTCAAATCGGCATCTAAGGGAAATCTGCTCAAAAGACTGTTGCCTGTTTTAATGTTGATGTCGATATTGGGAAGGGTTTCCAATTCCATTATGCTCTTAGCGGTTTCAAACCGCTTAGAGCTTTCCGATTCCAATTCTATTATGCTCTTAGCGGTTTCAAACCGCTTAGAGCTTTCCGATTCGGGAAATTTGTAATAGGCGTTTTTCAGCAATTCAATCCACAAACGTAACCGGCAGATTTTTACGGAGTTCGGGTTAATATCAACACCAAACAAACAATTTTCGATAATGGTTTGTTTTTCGTGAAACAGCGTTTTTTGTACACGGTTGCTTTCTTTGTTTTTGTAGTTGTACGAAAAAATATTTGCGTTTTCGTCGGTTACAATCAATTCATCGTTAATGATTTCGATTTCGTAATCTTTTAATGTTTTGCCGTTTTCATCAATTAAGATGTTCAATTCACTTTTAATTGCAATTATTTCATTTAAAGCCGAAACCAAAAAATGTCCCGAACCAACAGCCGGGTCGCATATTTTTATTGAATTGATAATTTCGTTGGCAACCGGTCGGCTTAATTTTTTGCCGATAAATTCTTCAATATCATCAATCTTGTTAATCTTTAAATCGGGTAAATCGTGGGTCAGACCATATTCATTAAATTTTTCGACAACGGCAAGGCGTATCGACTCTCGGCTCATGTACATTGTAATAAATGCGGGGGTGTAGATTGAACCGTCTTTGTAACCGTTAATTTTCTCGAACACTTTTCCCAAAACCGAAGCGTTAATCAGTTTTTTTTCGTTTTCCTGTATGTCGGAAGTTCCTTCGCTTGCAAAATCGTAGGCATCGAGGAATTTGAACAAATATTCGAGCGTTCGCAGTTTGGCAGTTTCCTTTTTCGTGTCTTTTAAAATGGTAGAACCAATCAACGCGAGCTGTTCGGAATTGTCGAGCGAATTTATTTTGATGATTTGGTCTTCCAATTCGCTGATTTCGAACAGTGAACTGTTCAAATACGGAACATTGGCGTATTTTATTTTTATTGCATCGGTTCTGTCGTTTACGTTTACGGCTAAAACTTTGTGAAACAGTTTAAAAAGTTCATCGAAATCGTGTATTTTTTCTGTGTTCAGAAAACTGAATTTTTCTTTATCTCGATGATATGTAATCAATTGACCTTCCAAGAGTTTGAGAAACAAAATTCGGTTTATCCAAGTGATACAGAGTTCTAAGGCGATATTGAAAATCCGTTCGTCTTTCGCAGTTCCGTAAACACTTTGGTCGGGAATTCGATGCAAAGTATCTTCGGTTTTAATTGCGTCAATTGCCAATTCGAGTAAGGATGCCGAGTTTGGCTTGTCTTTTACACGGCGGATAATATTTTTCGAGCCTTCTTTTGCCTCTTCAAGCCCAATGATGTGGAGCAATTCGCGATAAAAACGTTCGTCGAGCGAATTGCTGTCGTTTGGTGTTGCAATCTTCAACAAATGTTGCGGCGATAAAATCTTGAACAATGCAATCAGTTCTTTGTCGTCTTCCGGATTGTTGTTTCTCAAAATTGTGTCGTAATCCTTAATGTTGAAGTAAATGCAAGGTATTTCAAATTCTGATTTTTGAATAATTTTTGCAATTTCTTCATAGAAAAACGGATTGTCTTTTCGGTCGTTTTGTTTGGTATCGTAGAGTTTTTTTATTTCGGTGTTTCGGAAAATATGTTTATCGAAAAAGTTTGCATCAATAATATACCATTCGTTTATATTGGTAATTATCAGCTGTTTCAGCTTGAAATTTTCGGCATTGTTGCGTTCGTTCAAATAATAAAGAATCAGTTCGAAAAGTGCTTTTTTGTTCGGATTTTCAGCCGAAATCATTTCGGAACCATTCGCAGGGCGTTTTGCTTCGATAATCACGCCGACTTCGCTGTCGGTTGTTTTGCCCAAATGAATTACCAAATCTTTTTTGTCTTTGGTATTTATTGCATTGGTTTCTTTGTAGAAGGTATCACGCAGAAAATCACGCAAATCGTTTTTCAGATGTTCTTCGCTTTCGTCTTTCGGACGTTGTTCGATAATGCTTATTTTATCATGCAAAACAATCAGATTTTTCTTAAACAAATCAATTTCGCTTCTCAAAGGTTTTAGCTTTAAGAATGGTTTGAGGGCTTTTTTGGGAGATGATATGCTGAGTTTCATATTTATCTGATTATTTACTGTTTAATTCAATATCGACAAAGATATGTTTTTTTGGCACACAGCAAAAAAAAAACCTCACTTCAAACGGTATGAAGTGAGGTTTTTTTGTGGGGTGAAAATGGATTACAAACTATCGAAAAACTTTTGAATTGTAACGTGTTTTACCTTTGGAAATTCTATTTTGTCGAGTTCTTTAAAATGTTTATCGTTGGTTACAATTAAATCGGCATTTGCGGAAACGGCACAATCTACAAATTTGTTGTCATCTTCGTCTTTGGTTATAAAATGCCAGTTGTAATAAACTTGTACAAATTCAATGCTCAAAAGTGAAAGCAAATATCTGGATACGTTTTGTGCAAAGTTTTCGGAATAAAATAAACTTAATTGTTCCTCGTATTCGGTTAAAATTTCGTTTGATATTGCTAAACGAATTTCTCCGGAACAAATTAAATCAAAGACTTTTCGATATTGTGATTTTTTTGAAACAATCATCAATAAACAATTTGTATCAAGGACAATTTTCATTTTACTCTTTTGATGTGAGTTTTTAAAAATTTATCCTCGTCCTTTTTTGTAAAATTCTTTTTTTCCCAAACTTCGTCTGCTTCGTCATCAATCTGTTTTTGAAGATAATCTAACAAAACTTGTCTGAAATTTGATAATTGTTTTGCCGACATAGGTTTTGAAAACAATTTCAAAATTTCAATTTGTGCGTTTGTGAGTTGGTTTGTAGTTATTGTTTCCATTTTGATATGTGATTTTATCGGTATAAGTTTTGAAAAATTCTTTTGTTTCTATTTTTTACAAAAATATCAGTATTTTTACAAATATACGAATAAATAAAAATACTTTGTTTTTATAAAAACCTCACTTCTTAAATTTTGAAGTGAGGTTTTTGTGTGGGTGTAGAAAATGGAAAGTGTTTTTATTTGAATAAATCGGAATGCGTGCCGGTTCGCACTAAATCAATTTCGTTTGTATTTTCTAATATTCGCCAAATCAACAACCAATCGGGCTTGATATGACATTCCCAGCAATCTTTATATTCTCCTTTCAGAATGTGCGGTTTATATTCAGCCGGCACGCTTGCCGTTTCCTGCAAATAACTAAAAACTGTTTCGATTAATGAAAAATCGTAATGCCGTTTCTCACACAGTTTAATATCTTTTTTAAACTTTGTTGTAAAATTGAAAGTAAACATATTACGATTTTAGTTTTTTCATTAAATCAGCAAGGTTTTTTGTTTTTGTAACCTTTCCGTTTCGAGCGTCCTCAATAGCTCGTTTTGTTT
>DYMH01000072.1 GCA_020721645.1 Draconibacterium orientale | reverse complement strand
GATGCCCGCTAAGATAACTATTTTTTTCTTTTGGTGCAATTTACGGATAAGCATACTTTATTATCTATTTAAAACGCAGAGAGCCGCTGAGTAAAAAGACGCAGAGTATCGCAGAGAATAGACAGTTAATAAAAACACGTTCCTTAATTCTTAATTGAAACATTTGCGCCGTCGAAAAGGTTCACAAATCCGTTGGTTACAATTACATCGCCTTCGTTCAAACCGCTCGAAATAATTGCTTTGTTTTGTATTCTGCCTGAAACTGTGATGTTTTGCAGAACAGCTTTTCCTTCTTTTACCAAATACACTTGGGGTTGAATCGTAGTTCCTACAATTGCCGAAGCCGAAATAATGATTTGTTTTTCTTTATTTTCGTTTTTCAGATTTACTTTTCCGAACATACCGGATTTGATTTTTAAATCCTTCGTATTATCTACGAAAAATTGCACGGGAAAACTGTTACTTGCGTTTGCCTTACTGCCGGTCATTGTAATTTTTCCCGTTAAAGAAATTTCGGGAAAGGCATCAACCGTAATTGAATATATTTTGTTGATTATGAATTGATTTAATTCATTTTCGGGTACGTTTACCGTAAATTTCAGAAGCGAAATATCCGTAATTTGTAACAAAGGAACACCCGGAGCGGCAAAAGCTCCTTCTTCATTGAGTTTAGCCGTAACAATTCCGTCGAAAGGAGCAGTTACTGTGGTTTTATTGATTTGTTCAATTAAAGTTGCTTTTTGCACTTTTGCCGATTTTAAACCCAAAACAGCTTTTTCCAACTGAACGCCTTGTATTGCATCGGCTTGTGCCAGAACAGTATATCGCTTTACATCGGCTTCTAATCCTTCAATCTGAATTTCAACAGTTTGCAGTTGTAATTTCAGCAAAGAATTGTCTAATTGAATGAGGGATTGACCTTTTTTAACAATGCTTCCGACATCAACCAAAATTGAATTGATTTTGCCTTGAATTTCGGCACTGATTTTAGTTTCTTTATTCGGCTCAAAAGTTCCGGAATATGAATATTCATTTTCCGGATATTTTAATTTAACAGAATCGGCTTGTATGCTGATTATCTGCTCTTTATTATATTGATACACTCTGTTTTCGGTGGTTTCTTTGTTGTTTTTTAATTTGAAAACCACAATTACCGTAAGAGCCAATGCTGCAACGATATAAATGATAGTCTTTTTCATATTTCTAAATTTTAAAAATTCCTAATTCTTAATTCTTAATTGACAAGTTTCCCGTCAATTTTTTCAACTCCAAATCTGCTTTCAGATAATCAATTACAACAGAAAGATAGGTTTGTTGAGCTTCGCGCAAAGCATTATCTGCAAGTAAAACATCGGTTAATGTAGCAGTTCCTTCCTTTTGCTGCAAAATAGTTTGTTCGTAAACCGTTTGAGCCAATTTAATTTGCAATAATGTGGTTTCGACAGTTCGCTGTGCAGTTGCTTTTTGACGTTTTGCATTTTCTGTCAACATGTTATTTTGTTCGGTAATTAAGTCCAATTGCAGTTCGCTGTTTTGGATTTCTATTTTTTTCTGATTAATTTTCTTTTGTGTTACTGTTCCGTTAAACAAAGGATAAGAAAACTGAACGCCCACAAAACCGACCGGAAAAAATTTTAGGAAATCGTTGGGTTTCTCAGTATAACCAAAACCTGTTTGTCCATACGTTCCGTACAGCGAAAGAGAAGGCAATCGTGAATATTTTAATGTACTCAGTTCGCTCATTAATAATTTGTTTTGTGTTTTCACAATTTGACTTTCAATTGTTTCGGAATTCGAATATTCATCCGTTTTTTCGTATTGAATATTCGTTTCAATTTGAAAAATTTGATTTTGCGAAATTCCCACAGAAAATTTCAACAAGCTCAAAATTTGGTCGTATTTGGCTGTTAAAAGTTCTTTTTGTGTGGATAATTGTTCCAATTGTAATTGAATTTTGCTCACATCTGTGGCTTTTGCCATCAATTGTTCTTTGAGCAATTGCATATTTTGCAAAAGTTTCTTTGTGTTTACCAAATTACTGTCGATAAACAAAATTTGTTGCTGCAAAATTTGCGCATTGTAATATATATTCGACACATCGAAAAATACTTGTTCTTCGGTTTTTTGATATTGCAAATCGCTCAATTCCGACCCAATTTTATTTGTTCGCATTGCGCCTAAAATTTGAGAATTATACAAAGGCATTGTAAATTGTAGATTCATGTTGATATTGTGAGGAACACCAAATTGATTTTCTTTGAATTGCCCCTCCGGTCCGCCAAACATCGTCATCGGTATCAATTGATACGGTAAATCGGTATAATAACGATAATCGGCAACAGCATTAATTTTTGGAATCAAATTCGCAATTGCTTCATTATGTTTCTGTTGCCCGAGCAAAACAGTGTTTCGGCTTATTTGTAAATTCTTGTTATTTACTTGAGCAGAATCTATACACTGTTGCAATGTCCATGTTTGGGCGTTAATTCGGGAAGTCCATATTATCGAAACAACTAACGATAATAATATTTTTGATATGTGAATGTTTACTGACATGGTGATTTAAAAAAATTATTTGTTTTTCTTTTTTTAAGAGGATTTATCAAAGGACTTTTGCAGATGTTGAAGGTCGCGGTGCTTTTACAACCAAAATTCGAGCAATTGAATCGGAATTGTTATACAAACAATGCACAATATCTTTTGGACTTTCGACCAACGAATCTGCCGAAACTTGAATTTTTTCGTCGCCCACCAAAACCTCCGGCGTTCCTTCTAAGATGTAAAAAAATACATCAACCGGCGTGATGTGCGGTTTCAATGCCTGTCCGGGCTGCAAAGTAATGTGCATTACCTGAGCCGAATCTTTGTCGTACAATTTGCGAACATCCATCTTGTGGGGTGTTTCAACAATCTGAGTTTCATTTACTTTTGCTATTTTCATACTTTTTGTTTTTAATTCTTAATTAATTTAATAACTGATTTGATATATTCCGTACCTCTTTCTGTCAAACTGAACGAATAATCCGACATTTGCCATTGTTTTACGAACATTCGCAACGAGCCCATGATGATTATGGCTAAATTCCGTGAATTGATATCGCTCCTGATTTCAGATTTTTTTTGTCCGGATTCTATGATTGACAGTAAAATTTGAGTATTTTTTTTCATAATCTCGGCAACTTTTTCAATGAGAACTGTTTCGTTTCGAAATATTTCTTCCGAAAAAACAACTGAAACAAGTGAAGGTGTTTCCGAAAATGTTTTAAAGTGATTGAGAAACAGATACTCAATTTTTTGGATTGCATTTTCTTCCGATTTCATTTCATTGACAAAAAAACGATTTGTACCCTCTCTGAAATAATCAAGAATTGCGATTAATATTTGAATTTTATTTTCGTAATGTCGATAAACTGCTGCTTCTGTAAATCCTATTTTTTTTGCCAGATTTTTTATCGTCAAACCTTGAATTCCTTTTTTGGCAATCAATTCCAGCGAAACAGTTATTATTTCTTTTTGTCTCTCCGATATTTCAGCAATCATTGCAAGTCATATTTTATATTTTTAAAAAAGTAAGTTAGTATTTACTTACAAAGAAAATCTATAAATTTTACAAAAGCAAATATTTTATCAAAAAAAAATAAAAAATAATTTTTGTCGATAGTATAGTGCACATTTGCAATGGTTTATTGAATTATTTGCTGTATATGGCAAGAATTACGAAAGTCGCCTGTACTAAAAAATCGAATTTTGGACCATACAAACCAATTTATAAATCGTTTTAGCGAGCTTATGAGCGAAGAAATTTTACAATTATTTCAGATATATTTTAATTGGTTGATTTTTTGATGTGCTGATTGCTTTTAATATCAAATATTTAAACAAATTATGACCGCATGCAGTATTACATCAAATTCTGTGTATGTTTTTTTGTTAAAGCGTTGATATGAATAATTTTTTTTAGTTTTCGAAAAAATCTAATAAAAAAATGATTCGTTGTAAAAGTAGCCTTTTTAGAAAGTACCTTTTTTTAGTTTTCTCTAATTTCGCCCAAGATATGGAAAATCAAATCCGTTTCAAATCCTCGCCCCGCAGCAAACCGAACTAATTTTGCTTTTACCGAATAAGCATTAGCGTCTTTTATTGTTTTTCTTTTTTTTACAATCAAATCATTTAAAACTTGTTGATATTGCTCATCGTTTATTTCTTCGAAAGCCGTTTCTATGGTGTTGTTATCAATTCTTTTCAACTTCAAAGATGCTCGTATTTTGATTCGCCCCCATTTCGAGAGTTGAAATTTTTCTCGCACAAAAGCCTTTGCATAACGCAAATTATCGAGATAGCGTTCTTCGATGAGTTTAGCGATGATTTTTTCAATCGTTTGAATTTCGATACCGCGTTCGGTTAATTTCTTTTTGACATCAAAATCACATTTTTCGGCACGGCTGCAATAATCGGCAGCCCATGAAAATTGTCGGGAATAATCGGCGTGCTGTTCACTCATTGTTTTCCACTGTTGCTGTTTTACTTAATGCCAAAATGCGATATTTTTCCGACGGTGAAGAAATAAACTCCCCTATTCCGTATTTTTCCCATTTCTCATTTACCAAACGAACGGTTTCGGTGTCGGAGGTTACAATGTCGGGCCAATCGCGGCGGAAATTATCCCAATCGCTTCTTTTGCGTGTTCCGTCGATAAACAGATGCGAAACAAGATGTTCCGGATTTGACGAAACAATACAATCGCGTAACGGCTCGATATTGTTTGCAAATATCCACGTGCTCATCTCAATATCAAAAATATCAACGGGAAAATCGACAAAAACAATAAATTTTATACGACTCAGACTGTTTTCTTTCAATAGTCTTTCTGTTAAATATTTAAAATGATTTTTCTTTTGTTTTTCTATCGACATAAAAACCACCGAAATTTGGTTGTTAAGCAGATTGATATTGATTTCTCGAATTTCGGAATATCTTTCTTTCAGCAGAAGTATTTTTTCGGCATCAATCGAAAAGTCAATCTCTTTTTTAGCTTGATTATCCGACAATTCTTCGGGCAGTTTTCTCATGGCATCGAAACCGATTTTGCTTCCGTAGGCAAAATGCGAAGCCGAATGATCGAGAACGTCGAGCGGTCCGCGGCTGAAATGAATATCATTGGCAGGTTCTGTATTTTGAGATAATATTTGTGCGGTTTCTCTGTAATTATGTATTCGGATATTTTCGTCCGCAACAATCATCATTTTGTTAAACATCATTTGTCCGGCACCCCAGAGCGAGTTCATTATTTTTACGGCTTGCCCGGGATATGATTTTGAAGCTGAAATCAATGTTAAATTATGAGCAACTCCGGCAACCGGAATGTTCATATCCTTTAATTCGGGAACTAAACTCATTTTCATTGCAGGCAAAAAGATGCGTTCGGTTGCCAAAGCGATATATGCGTCTTCCATGGGGGGAATTCCGACAACAGTTGCCGGATAAACAGCATCTTTCCGGTGTGTGATACATGTTACATGAAATTTCGGATACCAATCCGGTAACGAAAAAAATCCGGTATGGTCGCCGAAAGGTCCTTCCCAAATCAAATCTTCTGCCGTGTCAACATATCCTTCGATAATAATATCGGCATTTTCCGGAACTTCAATATTTTGAGTTATGGCTTTTACCAGCCGAATGGATTTTTTACGCAGAAAACCTGCCATCATATATTCGTCAATATTGTCGGGAAGCGGAGCTGTTGCAGAATATGTACAAACAGGGTCGCCTCCCAAAGCTACAGCAACAGGCATTTTCAAACCCATTTTTTTGTATTCGGCATAATGGCGAGCTCCAACTTTATGGCGATGCCAGTGCATTCCGCACAAATCCTTATCGAAAATCTGCATTCTGTACATTCCCACGTTGCGAATGCCTGTTTGCGGATCTTTCGTAATTACTTGCGGAAGGGTGATAAACGGTCCGCCGTCGCGCGACCATGTTGTGAGAACCGGCAAAATACTTAAATCCGGTTGTCGGTGAATTATTTCCTGCGAACGTCCTCTGCCTTTACCGGTTTTTGGTAAATATGAGGCTAATTTCGATAATTCGGGAAGCACTTTCAACTTTTCCCACAAACTTTCTTTTGGTTTGGATATTTTTGATAACAATGCCGTCAGGTCGTTGCCGATGTCGTCGAAGTTTTCAACTCCCAAAGCTATTTTCATACGTTTTTCGGAGCCCAAAGCATTTATTAATACAGGGAAAGCCGTTCCTGTATTCTCGAACAGCAGTGCTTTGCCGCCGCCGGTTTGTTTCGACATTCTGTCGGCTATTTCGGATTGTTCCAAATACGGATTAACATATTCTTTGATACGTATTAATTCGTTTTCGCGTTCCGCTTTTTCTATAAATTCTCTTAATGAATCGAATGCCATTGTTGATATTATTCTTTATTAAAATGATTTAATGTGTCTTCGTATCGTTTACCGAATTGATTCCAAACGGTGATAAAAAGTGCGGCAATCAGCGGACCTGCTAAGAAGCCTACAAATCCGAGCCAAATCAATCCGCCCATACTTGCCAAAAATGCAATTGCAGGGTGCATTCCGCTTTTTTTTCCGTCCATTCGTGGGCGAATAATATTTTGATTTATGAGCACAGCACCGACACCTAAAACTAAAACGAGGATTCCGGTTGTTGTATTCCCGAATGCAAATTGAAGTATTGCGGTGGGTAAAAGTATTGTATTGGCTCCCACGAGCGGAATTATTGACAGCACAGCCATCATAATACCAAAAAATACGGGTGAGGGGATACCAAGCACGGCAAAAAGTATTCCGCCGTAAGTGCCTTCGACCACGCCGAACAAAAAACTGTTGAAAACAATGGCATCGGTAACTTTTTCAAGGTTGCCTATCATTTCCTTTTCGTCTTCATCATTAAGGGGAACAAGAAATTGAAGGCGTTCCAGAAGGCGTCTGCCGTCCAGTAGTATGTAATACATTAAAAACAGAACGACAAACGAATGCAAAAACAACATGGTTAAGTTCATGAATGTGTTTTGAACCAATTGCAATGTGAAACTTGAAACTTTCCCTATAAGTTCGTTTATCTTTTCTTTGAAGTCTTCTATTTTGAGATTTTGGATTTGATTTTCGAGAAAGGGATATTTGTGAATATATTTTTGAATATTTTCTTGGGTGATATTTTGTTCTATTTCGGGACATTTTTTCATCAGAATATCATAATCTGTCGATGCTTCGCGCGAAACCATTACTCCGACCAAAAATATGGGCAATATTATGGCAAAGGCGACAAAGAAAACGGTTAAAAGTGCGGCAACGGATTTTCGTTTTTTAAACTTGCGCTCAAAAAAGGCGTGCGGCTTTTTAAAGAGAATCACCAAGACAACGGTCAGAAATAAATCGCCGATAAAAGGGGCAATCATGTTGTAAAATGCTACCGATAAGAGTATCAATATCAAGAAAAAAAATATTTCCTGTAATGTTATGTTGAAGTTGTTTCGCATATTATTCTGATGTGTTGATTTGTTGATGTGTTGATGTGATGATGTGATGATGTGATGATGTGTTGATGTTATGATGTGGTGATGTGTTGATGTGATGATTAGCAATTCCTAATTCCTAATTCCTAATTTTTAATTCACAATTCCTAATTCCCAATTGTTAATCCCCGATTCCCAAAACCATTTTACACAGTTGTACTTCGCGTTCGTTGCCGGTGTATTTGCCTTTTGTGTCCGAGAGTTTTACGGTTGGCATCCAATCCAGCCCTTCGGGTTTTGCTTCCGAGAGTTTTATCACAATGTTCAGAGGCTTCACTCCCACGTCGTTGGTAAAATTGGTTCCTATTCCGAAATTCACTTTTATTCGCCCTCTGCAATATTTTGTAATTTCTTCTACGGTTTGCGGGTCTAATCCGTCGGAAAAGACTATAACTTTAGACATAGGGTCGATACGAAGTTTTTCGTAATGCGCAACGGCTTTATCGGCAAAGGTTAGAGGGTCGCCCGAATCGTGTCGAACGCCGTCGAAGAGTTTTGCAAACTTAGTATCGAACGACCGAAAGAATGCTTCCGTTGTGAAAGTATCCGAAAGTGCTATTCCCAAATCGCCGCGGTATGTGTTCACCCAATTTTCCAATGCCGTTTTATTGGCAGATTTATATCCGAATTGAGCGGCATGAAACATAAACCATTCGTGTGCGTGTGTTCCTATGGGAGTAATATCGTATTTCATTGCCAAAAACACGTTGCTGCTTCCGGAGAAACTGTTGCCTCCGTAGTTTTTCAGAGCCTGCACTACGCGTTCTTGATTTTCGAAGGAATATCGGCGGCGGGTTCCGAAATCCGAAACTTTTATGCCGAGCATCTTATATCCTGCCATTTTACGGTGTACGATGTCGGTTATTTTATCGACACTGTACGTTTCGGGTTTTGTCATTTTATAATACAATTCCGAAATCATAGCCATCAACGGAACTTCCCACATTATGGAGTGATACCATAAGCCTTCGACGGAAACTTGCAAATCGTTGCCTTGTTGTATTATGCCTACTTCTTCGGGATTGAAGCGGTAGCTGTCGAGAAAATCAAGATATGTCGGGTCGAGGTAGTAACAACGATTCGACAGCCATTGTTTTTCTTCCGGTTTCAGCGATAATCGTGCTAATTTTTGAATTTCTTTGCGTAATTCGTGAGCAAAACCTTCCGGAAATTTCGTTTGTCCGCGATTAATAAATTGATAACGAACTTTGGCACGCGGGAAACTCTTAATAACCGCATTTTGCATGGTCAGTTTATACAAATCATTATCTAAAATTGAACGAATCATTATTATAGAAATTTAGTAAATACAAATCATTGTCGATAAGCTAAAGTTCCTGACGGGTATCAGTATTTACCGAAAATACTGCATAACTTTGGCAAGTTTTTAAAAATTCTTTACACCATGATATTCGTATATTAATTGTTGAAACGAATATGTTATGCTGTCCCCCAAAATTAAAAATTAAAATTAACTTTTTTCCGCTAAAATTGTTGTAAATTAATTCGATATTTTTGAATATTTACCTAATTGATTTATAAAAATCACCCGACGGATTTTGGAATATGTGAAATTCAGTATTAAATGAAAATAAACAATTAAAACGTCCATATTGTCTCTATTCACTTAGTAAGTGCTAAACGATTTTGTACAAAACGATGTGAATAAACATTCTACAACTTTATTTGAAGACACAAAATATTACGGTTGTCAATTTGCAATAATAATTTGATATTAATCAGAATAGATGATGAAAATTTTAATGTATCTTGTGTTTATTCTTTTGCTTGGTTCAATTTATTCTTGCTCGACACCGCAAAATAATGAGGCTGTCGAAGACCCTGAAAAAGAAGATATTAATATTCATGAAGATAATTCTAAAAATCTACATGTCGATGGATTTTTCTTTGCCAAACGAAAGGAAAAAGGCATTTCTGCCGTTGATCCACCGGTTTTCAGGCGTGGAGATGAAGTATTTATGGTATTGCAGAACGTTGGTGTTTTTTCGCGAGCCGATGACAGTCTGAATCATGTTGAATTACACATGAATATAAGAAATTCAGATGGAGAGTTGGTAGAGCAGAAACGAAATATTTTAGGGAACAGAGGAAAAAAAGATTTGAAAAATAATATTCTCAATAAACCGTATGTTTCATACAGAACAATATTAACAGAACACGAAGGGACATATCATTTTATACTAACAGTTGTAGATCGTGTAAGTTTGGACAGTTGTGTTATCGAAGCTGATTATTTTTTAGAATAATGTAAAAAAAAGGGATTTTATCAAAACGAAAATCAAGTTTCTGCCGGTTTGAAACGTTTTTTAATGTATTTATCATTTTTTTAGATAACTACGTTGATTAAAGATAGAGAAAAAATCGTAAATGAGAAATATTAAAGTTTAGATGAAATAAATGAATTAAAAAACTTTTGCAGGAAATAAATAAAGATATACCTTTGCGGCAATTATTCATAACCCAATTAATTTAATTAATTATGCCTGTAAAGATCAGATTAGCACGACACGGACGCAAATCGCAACCGTTCTACTACATCGTCGCAGCAGACAGCAGGGCACCGCGGGACGGTAGGTATATCGAACGAATTGGTTCGTACAATCCAAATACCGATCCTGCCACCATAGATCTTGATTTCGAGAAGGCGTTATCATGGTTACAAAAAGGTGCACAGCCCACTGACACTTGCAAAGCCGTATTATCGTACAAAGGAGTGATTTACAAAAATCATTTACAAAAAGGTATTGCAAAAGGAGCGTTGACAGTAGAGCAAGCTGAAGAAAAATTTCAATCTTGGTTGAAACAAAAAGAAGCACAGATTCAAGCTAAAAAAGAAAGAATTTCCACCAAAGCCAAAACCGACATTAACAAGCGGGTTGAGGCTGAAAAACTTGTCAATCAATCACGACAGGAAGCGATTTCTAAAAAATTAGCAAAAGCATCAGAAAAACCTGAAGAAGTTGTTGAACCCCTTGAAGAAGAAACAAATCAATAGGTTTGATAAGCTAACAGACTGATTTCACACAATTTTATTCGCTTTCAATAAAAAAATAATGTCGTGGAAGAAATATCGAAACTCGAATTATTCGAACTCGGTCGGTTTGTTAAAACGTTTGCTTACAAAGGTGAATTACTTCTGAAAACAGAAGTTGAGCTTGAGGAAATACCTGAAACGGAACTTTATTTTGTCCTGATAGACAAAATTTTGGTTCCGTTTTTTGTTGATGGCGAAAAAACACGTTTCAACGGGAAAGATAAATTGATATTGAAACTGAATTTTGTTAATTCGGAAAAAGAAGCAGTCGAATTTGTTGGACGCACACTTTGGGTTGAAAAAGATAAAATTTTGTTGAACAACGGGGAGCATGATTTTGAGTTGTTCGGCTTTGACGTTTTCGATTTTAATACGCATATCGGCAGAGTCGAAAATATTGTTGAGATTCCGGGTAATCCGCTGATAACTCTGTTAAGTCAACAAAAAAAAGAAATTCTAATTCCGCTGAACGAGCAATTTATCGTTGAAATTGATACAACAAATAAAAAATTATTTTTACAACTTCCCGAAGGACTTGTCGAAATTAATGATTAAGAATTGCGAAGAGTTATAAAAAAAATAAGCTCGCAAAGAGATGATTTTATTTCGCTTTCTTCAAAACTATTGAGTTGGGCAATGGCTTTGTCGCGAAACTCAAGCATTTTTTTTTCGGTGTATTCTAAGCCACCGTTTTTTCTTACAAAATTGTGAACTTCTTCAATTTTATTTTGTGATTTTTTTGAATTTCCGATAATGCGAAGAATATGTTTTTTTTCTTTAGAGATAGCATTATTTAAGGCATAAATCAAAGGCAAAGTCATTTTTTTTTCTTGAATATCGTTACCGGCAGGTTTACCGGTGAGACCTGTTTTTTGATAGTCGAACAAATCGTCTTTTATTTGGAAGGCAATTCCTGCATATTGTCCAAAAAGTTTTAATTTTTCTACCTGAGATTTTCCGGCATTCACAGATTGAGCTCCGGCGGCAGTGCAAGCTGCTGTGAGTGTTGCTGTTTTTTTGGTGATGATATCGAAATAAACATCTTCCGAAATATCCAACTTTCGAGATTTTTCGATTTGTAGCAATTCTCCTTCTGCCATTTCGCGAACGGCTTCCGAAACGATTTTTAAGATGTCGAAGGCTTCATTTTCTACTGCCAGCAAAAGACCTTTTGAGAGCATGAAATCGCCGACTAAGACTGCAATTTTGGATTTCCACAGGGCTTTTACCGAGAAAAACCCGCGGCGGGTGTCGGCTTCGTCCACCACATCATCGTGAATTAAAGTAGCGGTGTGTAACAATTCGATGAGTGCTGCGGCGGTTTTTGTTTTCGGATTAATCGACCCAAGCAATCCGGCACTCAAAAATACGAGTAAAGGACGCATTTGTTTGCCTTTGCGGCGGATAACATAATTGGTAATGATGTCGAGCAGAGGAACTTTGCTTTTAAGAGAGGCTCTGAAATAGGGCTCGAATTGTTTTAATTCGTAGGCAACGGGTTTTGAGATTTTATTTAAGCTGTCCATTCACGGTGTTTTACCAATTGTTCAAAATTAATTAAAATCTCGAATGTTTAAATGTTTTTTCTAAATTATTCGGAGTTAAAATTGGTTTTGATTTGATTTTGTAAAATTTACGTCGAAGTTTTTGTATTTTGCTGTTGCAAAAGGATTTTTTTTACGTTCGCTGTCCAAGTTTTCGGACTGATGGCGGCTGAAAATTCATTGCTTTTGTGCGACATTTCGATTAATTGAGATTCGGACATTTGAATGATTTTCAGGAACGATTTTTTTAATTCGTCTTTGTTTCCGGCTTTATAGATGAAGCTGTTAATGCCTTGTTTTACAAATACTTCGGAAGCTCCAACAGCATCGGAACATATCAAAGGAAAGCCTGCTGCTGCAAATTCGTGAACAACAACGCCCCATGGTTCAAAATGACTCGGAAGTACAAAAACTCCGGTTTCTTGTATTACTTCTCGAAGTTCTGTGGGTTGAAGAAAACCAAGATGTTTGATTGCAGGATGCTGTATTCGCTCT
This sequence comes from Draconibacterium orientale, assembly GCA_020721645.1. GTDB lineage: Bacteria > Bacteroidota > Bacteroidia > Bacteroidales > JAADGE01 > DYMH01. The sequence continues at coordinate 4,872 of DYMH01000072.1, read as the reverse complement.
TCAAATAAATCGCCTGTGCCAACACATACTAATTTCCAAGAGTTTGGATATTCGGACTGTATCTCGATAAATGCGTTCCAAAGGTCAAAAATGCCTTTTTGCCGGATATATCTGCCTACGAATAAAAATTGTTTGGGAAAATATTTTTTTTTTGTTTCTAAATTTTCTTCAAAAAACGAATTGTAGAGCGAATAGTCGGCGGAATAGTATCCTGTGAATATATGTGCTTGGTCGAAACCTAATTTTTGAGCATATTTTTTTTGTGGACTGCCGGGTACCCAAGCATATTGAAATTTGTTTTTTAAAAAAGTACGACCGAAAATCCGTGCAATTTGTTGTTTTGTTGTCCCTTTCCAGTGATTATCTATCGAAATTACCGTTGGGATTTTGGGACGCATGATTTTAGCTATTTTCAAATAGGTTTTATCTATCCAACCGCTGACAATCAATAAATCGGGATTTATGTTTTGGGAAAGTTGAATTAATTCTTGTTCGGAAAAAGTATTTCGTTCGTACATTTTCAGATTTTCAATTTCTCGAAATTTGAATGGGGCTTCTTTATTTACAGGAAAGCGAACGATGTGCACGCTGTAACCTTCGCTACATAATTCTTCGACACAAGCCAATAAATATTCGGCTATTTCGGTGTATAAAAAGAGAATGGTTTTCAATATGATGTGTTATTTTGTGTAAATAATTTTGCCTTGTTCGATGATGTGATTTTTTAATTCCTCATTTTCGGTGCTTTCAAAGTGTACAATATCAATAAAATAAGGAATTGGGAGTTCTTCATTTAATTGAAAGCTTAATTTTAATATTGTTGTCCTTGAAATTAGCTGCCCAAAAATGGCAATATCAATATCTGAGCCTTTTTTATAATTTCCCATAGCACGTGAACCGAATATTGAGGCTTTTTCGATTTCTTGATATTTTTGAAATTCATTTAATATCAATGCAAAAGAATTAGAATAAATTCCAAAATTAGTATTCATTTTTAAGATATTGATACAATTTTTTTATTTGGTCAAAATAAAGATTATTTATCGCATTAATGGCAGTAATAAATATTTTTTCGTCGTAGGTATGGGTTAATAAATTTCTCTTTTCAAGCATATTCATCCAGATTTCGCCATTGTCGATTAAATCAGCTTGAAACGATTGTTTGATGACGTCTTTGGGAAATTTTGCAATGACTTCTTTTGATTCGAGGTAATCTTTCAAGGTTTTCCACGATAATTCCAATGTATATTCAAATCTTTGAATTAAGCCTTCTTTGGATAAAGTGTCCAATTTCTCAATTTTATCGACAGCATCGGATAGTAGTAAAAATGCTTTTTCAAAGTTTTGAAAGCGTTGTTTCCAACGCAAGTCTTTGTTTGTATCCATGGTTTACGTTTTGTTACTGTTCAGAAACTTATATTCTGTAAGCAAAGTTAAAATAATTATTAAAACGATGGTGAAGGGATTTAAGGAAGCTGCCAACCACGATTCTATATTTGTTGATATTAAGGCAATTACGAGAACAGGGAATGCAAAAGCCGATTTTTTAATGGCAATACCGAAATTGTATAGCCAGCCTAAAAGGAAGGTGACAAAACCGACAAAACCGGTATCCATAATGATTGTCATATACGAATTGTGTGTATTGCCTTGGTGATTGAGGTCGTTGAGCATTTTTTCGATATCTTCTCTGTGAAAAATATATTCAGTATAGCCAAAACCTCGGCCAAAAATAGGGCTCAATTTTATCTCTTTCCAGGCAAACTCGAATGCCACGGTTCTTCCTCCGGCTTTTTCGAGTGTTTGAGCTCTAAAATATTCGCCGATGCCCCATTTGTAAAGTAAATCTACAATATTATCGACAAAAAAGAATCCAACACCTGATATCAGAACGGCTACCATGATGAGAGGATTTTTTGCAGTGATGGATTTTTCCATGGCATAAAACATGGCAATGGAAAACATAGCACCACGCGATGCACATAAAATAAGCGATAGAAAGATAAGTAGGGTAATGATACGCCTGTCTTTGATTGAAAACAGTTGAGGATAATAGTATTTGATTATTAACCAAAGCATGGTGTAGAGAATGAGAAAAATTCCCAATCCGTTCGGATTTCCAAGTATTCCGGTGAAGCGTTCGGCTAAGGTAACAAAGCCGGGGGCAGCAATTTTTAAGGCTAAGCCGCTCAGAAGTATAAATGCTCCGAACCATACCAGATTATATAAAAACAAATATTTATTTTCGTGCAAGAGTTGTTTGGTATAAACGGGAACAACGATTAAAATTAAAATGTAGGACAGTGTTTTTTGCACAGAAACAAAAAAATCGACACTGAATGCGATACTGATAATTGAAGCCAGTATAAATGGAACAAATGGCACAACAAAGGTTGATTTGAAACGAAACCGTTTGAGGCTCACCAAAAAGAAATAGAGTAGGAGCAGTATATAAATAATTTTTACATTGGCAGCAGAACTCCACGCATTGCGACTGTCGGACAAAATAAGGATAAACCAAAATCCGAAAAAAAGAAGTTGGTATTTATTTTGATTTGAAAAATAGAGTACGCTCAGCGGAACCAAGATGTATAATGACGGAGAAAATAATATGCCGGCTATTGCCCAAAAGCTAAGGATTTGAATTGTAAGAATATTGATGCGAAAGTATCGGAGCATTATGGATTGGATTTATAATCTTTTTTATAAGATAAAAGGCGATTTATTGAATTTGTACTGCTTTTATTTGAGTTTAAGATGGGCGTTTTCGATGCGGGTGTTTGTTTGCGACAGGGAGTTATCGGCGGCCGATAATATTTCCCTTCCGATGATTTTTAAATCTTTTTCGATTTTGCTGTCGGAATTTACAAGGAAATCTAAATCATCGGAATATCTGTGATTAAAGTAAAATCGACTGATTGCCTACCACCGGTGAGATAAAACGGAGTATGGATTTCGTTTAAGAGTTTCAAAATAGTGTTTTGCAGGGGATAAAGTTTCTCTTCGTAATATTTTTTGGATTCTTGCATATCGGTTTTGTATTTCGGTAAATCTCAGTTTTTTGATGAAATCGTCGGATAAAATGGCGGATATTTCATTGATCGGCACTATTTTGATGATGTCGTACCACGTAAGATTATTAAATATTTTCAGAAGTAATTTTTCTTTGTTGTAATGTCCGGCACGGTCAGTTTCTCCGCGAATGAGTTTATCGACTTCTTCGGGGGTGATGTCGTAATCCCACATCTGCAGGCGGTATTTTTCTTCTTTCTGTTTGTCCATGCGTTTAGTGTTTGTATGCAAATATACATATTTTCGGAAACAGAACGGCGGAAAAGGATTAAAAGTAAAATCGCTTAGGTATTATTAACTTTCTTGGTGATTGTGGGGATAAAGAATAGGGTTTTTGACTTGCTGTTTCTGACATTTGTTCGGGATTATGAATTATAACGCAGGAATATGAACGGCGGTATATTGGGAGCGACTGTTTTGAGGGCATCTCGAAAAACTCAAATTTCGTTGTTATGCACATTTTTCAAAATCCTTACTTAGACAAGCTCAGTAAATCGCATTTACAGTAGTAAACTCCGTATTTGCAAACTTAGCAAGCCTTGAACTTTATCGTTTTTTAGAGATGCCCTTAAACAGTTTCTAATTTTATCATGGGAAATCCCGGTTACTATGACGGTTTTGTGTCGGAAATCACAGAAGAATTTATATTTTTATTTTCTAACAAATATTTGACATCGTTAACTTCCTGAAAATAGGAAATAAAAAGCAATGCGAAGGCATTGTATCCCGGCTCGGCATTTATTTCAGACGTTTCGATATTTTGCGATTGGTCGGAACTATCGTTAAGTGCAAAATATTTGACGGTTTCGGAGATTTTTGAGCCGTTGTTTTGTGTAAAATCGGTTTGTAAAAGTACAACCGATAAAGAAATGTGGGTTGCTGCTTTGATTTTTTTAAAGTGCACAGTAGGTATAACTTCACCTGAGAAACGAAGAACGGCTTTGATTGAGGTTGTTCCTTCGATTTCGACACTGAAATTTTGGAAGATAAAGAGTTGGGGAGAGGCAGATTTTGTAAGTGACAGATTTTTTAATAATTCCAGATTGTCGGGTTGAATGGTTCTTTCGCCTCGAACATTGATTTTGTCCTTCTTGATGAGAGAATAAAAGTTTTTTGTTAGTTTGGCATTCAAATCTTTAGAATTGAAACGGTTGGTGTACTTCGCCAAAGCTTGTCGAAAGACTAATGATAACTCAGATGCCTTTGCAAATTCTTGTCGGTTTTCTACATTTCTTGAACTTTCCATAAATAGTGATTTTTAATGTTAATAATATGAAACTTTAATTGAGAAAATGTAGAAATATTCGATAGGCCGGAGTTTAAATATTAATATTTATGATGTTTTGATAATTGCTTGACGGAATGATGTGTTTATGTTTTGATGTGCAAATTTATTGCATATTATGCTCATTTACTTGTGTTGTGATTAGATTTGGAGTGGGTATTAATGTTGATTTGTATTAAGTGTTCTAATTATAAAAAGAAATTGTTTGTTTTATTATTTATAAAGCAAAAATATCGATTATTTTGAACATATATAATCAAAAAAAGTTAAATATTGTGAATTTTTTATAATTTAACATTTACAGAAGCGGACTAATTCTTTTAAACCCTAGATATAGAGTTGTTTATGCGTGTTTTATTTGTGAAATATCAAGCGAAATGTTAAAATAAGTAATGCGTATGTTACAAAAATCATGCGTTAAGGGTGTGATGAGGGTGTTATGAGGGTGTGAAGAGGGTGAATTGTCAATGCCTAAATAACGTTGACCGTTTTATCTCTTAAATCCCCTTGAACAT
>DYMH01000071.1 GCA_020721645.1 Draconibacterium orientale | reverse complement strand
TTTCATTTACAAATATACTAATTTATGTAATATTTACAAATCGGTTTAATATAAGTGGATATTTTAAAAATTTCAGGTTTCAAAAAGTGTAAAGTAAAAAAAATCTGCAATAAAAGTAAAAAAAAATTATTGTCAAAAGGCGATATTTTTAATTTGGATTAGCTTACTTTTTTTGTCAAGAGCGATTTTTCTGCCCAATTGCTCTTCATTCCTGAGGCAATCAACAATCCGAGAATCGAAAGAATGATTCCGAGAAACGAACCTCCGATCACATCTTGTAAGAAATGATTTGACATGTAAATTCTTGAATATCCAATTGTTACTGCAAAAAACAACATCAAAACTTTAACAAACTGATTATTTGAAACGGCAGCTATTAAGAAATACGTTGCAAAAGCAGTGGTGCTGTGTCCGGAAGGAAAACTGTCGAGCATTTCCGGATTTGTTCCCGGGACAAGATATAAAATATAATTTTCTGTGTAGATTTCGGTGAAAAATTTGCGGGGTCGTGCTTCGTTGTTAAAAATAATTTGCTTTAAAAGATAAGTTGAAACGATAACTAAAATGTTGCTTATGGCTGAGGCAACTGCGAAACGATATTTGATAAAAAGGAAAACGATTAATAAAACAAATGATACTGCTCCATCGCCCAAGTTGGTGTAAAAAGGCATAACTGTATCTAAAAAAGAATTATGAAAACTGTTGAATGCGATGTGAATATCTGCTTTGCTTTGCGTTATAATTAAAATAATGCTAATTATCAGCAGAATAATATAAGGTAAAAGAAAGATTCTATTTTTTTTTATTATTTCCGTTACATTCAAACTATACATTTGTAAATGTTTTATAATTATCTTAATATCACCATTGTAGCACCATATCCATATTCTTTAAACGAGGCGTCTTGAAATTGATATTTTTTATAATCGCGTTGCAGTTCTTTTCTCAGTTCGAGTTTTAAAACCCCACTGCCGACACCGTGAATAAAGACGATTTTTGCAATTTTATTCTGTATTGCAGCTTTCATTTCCGAACGGAATTTATCCATTTGAACTTGCAGCAGTTCGTTGTTTTCCAAACCGGCTCTGTTGTCTAACAATTCATCGATGTGTAAATCGACTTCCTTTATTTGAGGTTCGATGCGTTTTCGGAAATGTTTCGGCGTGTTGAGGGTTTCGTTGAGGATTTCTTTTTGAACAACGACTTTTTTCAAATCTTTGTCTGTCAATTGTTTAATTGCCTCTTTCATGGCGTTTTCTTCTATTATCGGCAACACGAGTGCTCTTTGATCAAAGAAATCATTTTCTTTGTAACTGCCTTCTTTATATATTTTTACGGCACGAATGAGTATCGTAGTGCTTACGGGCTCATGTTGCTCGTGAGGGCGTTTGTCGTAAAACAGTACTTGAACTGAAATTTCTAAATCCTCTTTTATCGAATTTTTAGGAAAATCTTTAATTTTTTCTTTCGTATTGGGTTCAATTTTGCCCGGAAAGCTCAAAAATTTCTCGTCTTTTCGGGTTAAGATATTGAATGTCAAAAAGAAATTACTGTCGTTGATTAAATACAACGTGGCATCGGAATCTGTGGGGCTGTTATTGTTTTTTGGAACCAAAGCCAAATAAATTGATACATCTGAACTGTCGGTGTAAAAAGCATCTTCTTCTTCTTCTTCCACCTGAGGCAGATTCGATGGTTTTTCTGTTACGGGGATTGTTGTTGGTTTTTGTTTTTTTTCGTTGGGAATTGTTAAAAGTTCTTTGAGTGATACAGGCATTTCAAAACCATCGTCTCCCAAAATCATTGCAGTTTCTTTGTCGATGAATTTTGTGATTATTCCACCGCCTACATCGTTCAAAAATTTTACACGTTCGCCTATATTCATTGTATTGAGGTGTTAGTTTGTTGTGAAAAAAAATCCAAAAGTCATACTCGGATTAAAGTATGACTTTTTTTGCGTGTCTTGTGTTTGTTCTATTAATTTGCCGAAAAATCTTCTTCAAACAGTTTAAATTCCGATTTCAGTTCTCTGCCGATATCGTCCATTTCATCGATACCGTCTTCAATTTCTTCATCTAAGCGATTGAGTTTTCGGTAGTCCGAAATATTTTTAATGCCCGACATCACTGCAAAAGTAATAATAATAAACGGAATGGACATGAATTGCAGAAAAATTATCAGGATAAACGAAATCATTAAAAAAATGTATCGAATGCGATTGTCTTTAAACGACATGTTTTTGAATTTCAGAGAAAACATCGGAAATTCGGATACCAGCAAAAACGAGAGGATTACAATAATCGGAAGGAAAAATTTGATGCTCTCCAAAACAAAAACTTGCAATGCTATCCAGCCTAAGAGGATTGAAAACGGAAGGTTAATATCTAATATTTTTGAAATAATTATCAGATTTCCGGGGTCTGTTTCTTTGATAATGGGTAAAGATGCAATAAAAATGGCAATTGCCGGCGTGGGCATTCCGATAAAAGAATCCGATTGCCTTTGGTCGATATTGAATTTTGCCAATCGCCATGCCGAAAAAATAATTATCAGTGCTGCCGAGCTCAGAATCAGAATATTTAAAAAAGGCAAATGCAGCGAAAGGGCTTCGATTTTTTGCGATTTTTTCAACATTTGAAATAATATTGCAGCAGGAGCTACACCAAAACTGACCAAATCTGCCAAAGAATCCAATTGCTTCCCGATTTCCGAATAGGCTTTGAGCAAACGGGCTGACATGCCGTCTAAAAAATCGAAAAGAGCTGCTATTCCGATTAAATATGCTGCGGGTATCAAAAATTTTTCTCCCGAAAGAGCTAAAAAAACTGACAAACTCCCGGCTAATAAATTCAATGATGTGATGAAATTGGGAATCGTATAATATGTGATTTTATTCTCAGCCATTCCTTTTGATTTCTTTTCAGTTCAATGGATTTTTTTATGTAAAATCCAAATATACTATTTTTATTTTATTATCAGCCTGTTAATCAAGTTTTTTAAAAAATATATTTGCTTTTGTCTTCTTAAATCGTTTTTCAAAATTGATTTTCGACCCTTAAATACTTGTCTTTGTATTGATATTACTATGAAAGCACATGTTCAATATATTTTCATTTATTTTAAAGTTATCTATGCAAATTTAAGGCCGAAATATTTACAATGTAAAATAAAAATAACAATTTGAAGGATAAACTTGTATAAATATTTACTTTGGTTTACTGATTTAATCTTTTCAGAGTATTTTGCTTATCGAAAAAAATATCAAAAATACAAAATCCGGAAACGAATGTGTTGCCGGATTTTGTTTTGAATGTGAATGATTTTATTAATGCGAACTTGCATTCACATGTTTTGTGTAAGCATCTGCATCGAGTAGATTGTTCAACTGTGCTTTATTTTGCAAAATAATTTTCAAAATCCAGCCTTCGCCATATGCATCGGTATTGATGAGTTCGGGAGTATCGCCCAATTTTTGGTTAAATTCAACAATTTCACCGTCTGCGGGCATGAACATGTCCGAGACTGTTTTCACGGCTTCAATGGTTCCGAATGTTTCGCCTTGTTTCAAAGTTTCGCCAAGGGTTTCCACTTCAACAAAAACAATGTCGCCCAATTCGCTTTGTGCAAAATCGGTAATTCCAACAAAAGCTGTTTCGCCTTCCAAACGAACCCATTCATGTTCTTTTGTGTACTTTAAATCTGCCGGTATATTCATAATATTTTAATTTGTGGGATATAAATTGATTTTGATTTATGTGTCAAAGGTAAAAAAATGTTGTGATACCGAAAAAAAATGTTTTCACAAAAAAGAATGATTTTTCTCAATTTTACTGTGGAATTAAATTAAAACGAATACTGAAACCGATTTTCGTGTTCGAGGTTTGATAACCGTTGATTCGCGGTGTTATAACGCCTCGGTCGTAAAATAAACGAATGGTAAAGGTTTTATTCAATGCATAATCGGTTGATACTTTTATTGTTAAATTTTTTGTTCCTGAGCTAATCTGAGAATCTGCTTCGGTGATACGGCGTACAATTGCCATTGCATCGCCATATGTAACATCTGCTCGAATATTCAAATCACTTTTATATTGTTTGGCTTCGCCGCCCACGTTGAGATTGAGTTCCAAATTGGGAATTTTGTAACCCACTCCGAAAGTATATTCTTTGCTTTGTCCTTCCAATAGCCAATTATTGCTTAAAGTTAATTGTAAGGTTCGCGATTGTTTAAATTCAAATTTTGTCGATAAATCGTTTTTCCATGTCAGCTCGATGCCGAAAACCGGGACAAATTTTTCGTCGATTGCCACAGAACCTATTTGATAACGAGGCAGATATGTTTCTTTTGCTGAATCTAAAACATTGCTGAAACCGTATTTATCGTATTGGCCCATGTCAAATTCGGGCTCCGACAAATAATTTCCTACTGTGTATTTTGAACTGTAACCGTGTGTCAGCATCACTTTTTTAAAATATTGTTTTATTAAAGGAATTTTCGACAAGCCATCGTACTGAACACGCCAATTCGGAAATGGGATTTTCGGAAACGCATTGGTATTGATTTTTGATGCCGATTTGTCGGAATAGGCGGCTAAAAAAGCCGGAATCAAAACATCTTGCGACACGTTGTTGTAGCCGTAAGGGAAATCGCCGCGATGCAGCGATGTGTCCTGATTTTGAGTGTTGGGGTCGTAATTAAATTCGCCTATTTCTGCTCGCGAATCGGCATAGCGTTGAGCTATGATGATGCGGTTGTCTAAAAAATTTTGAAATGCTTTGTTTGAATAATCAATGTTTCCGGTTTTCCAAAAAGCTGTTCTCAGAGTGTTGTACGACATCGAAAAACTGCCGTTATAACGCTTGTTTTGCCCTTCAAAACCATTGTCGGTATAAACCCAAAATTCGTCTTTTTGCGTATTAACGGTTCTGTCGGCAGTTAGGTCGATTTTAAATCCGTTTAAGGGTTCGAGTGTCGCTCGTAAATTTAGACTGATATTGTGCGTTTGAATCAGAGGTGAATTAGCTAAACTGTCAGATGTTATCCAGCCATTGTCGCCGGCTATTTGACCAAAATTATCTTTTTGTTCACCCAAAAGAAATCCCCAACCCGGAGCGTCCCATTGCGAGTTCATGCCAAATAAATGTGTAAATGGCAGATAGCCCGGCAGATTTGTTGCATTGGTTTCGGAATATGTTGCCGAGATATTTCGCACACTCATCAGGGCAAAAACGGTTCGGTCTGCTACCAAAGACAATATGTTTTCATGAACTTCTTTCTTTCCTTTCACGGTGATATTCACACCTTTGGCATCGGTTTTGGCGGTAAATTTAATTTTGTTCAAACCAACGACTTCTGTTTCTCCTTCAACTGGTTTTCCGGACTCATCGGTCGCAACAACCGTAACGTCTTCTGTTTTTAGGTTATGCGATATTGCTTTGGCTTTACCGGCAGTTAATCGGACATTATTTTTTGTAAATTCAACATCTTTGAATTTTTTCTTTGCTTTTTTATCTGTTCTTCCCACACGGTCATCGACCGATTTCAAATATTTGACTTTGGTATAGAGTTTTTCTAAATTGAATTGGGTTGAAAGTTGAATGTCCTGACTGTTATTAATTTCATTTCCAAGATGAATGCTTGTATCTGCAGTTTTTGGTCCGACATTCCATATGTAACCTGCTGAATATTTGGCATTTGCATTCGTCCAATCAAAACCCGGAAGTTTGTTTATCGGAACATTCCATGCAAGGCTGATATTTTGCTCAAAATGTGAAGTGCGTCCAAAATCTTTGATACTTTCCCAAACCGTATCTCGGTTTTGTTGCCAATTACGAGAATCTTTGTCGATATCGCCTTGTCGCGATTCGTTTATCCACGAAGCGTTTGTGGCATTGTAGTCCAATTTAATACCTCGCGAAAGATTATATTTCACATCATACACCCGATTCCAATTAAATTGTTTGTCGTAAGTTGTATCCTGCGGATATTCGGGGCGTTCGAGATTACGCATCTGTACTTCGTTGTATTTCTTGAACATCTCATTACGAACCGAAATCAAATTCGGACTCAGATAAAAGTTAAAATCGTTTATCAAGGCAAACGCTTTATTTCGAAAGATTTTGATGTTGCGAAACGGCATGATGTTTTTGGGCGATAAATTATAGGTATATGTAAGAACAGCCGTTTGTTGTCGCAAAATATTATGGTCGGTTACCGGGTTGCGAAAAAAGGTTTCATTATATCCGTATCCTGCCGTCCAATTCGAGATGTGCCAAAATGGGCGGGTGTTTCCTCCGCCTTTACCACCGCCTTGTCCGCGTTGATCCCTTTCCGAATTTTCTTTACCGAATCGCTTGTTGTCTTGTTCCGGGTTTTCGCCTTTCGATTTCTTTTCGTTATTTCCGTTGATTTTAACATTTGTAAAATTCAGGCTTTTTCTTTGTATAAAATCCTGAGCAATGTGGCGAATCGAATCTTTTTCGATTTTTGAGATTGATGGGTCGGATAAGGTTGTTTTCAGCAAAATATCCGGGTCTGTCGGGTCGTAGAGTGGGTCGCTGTATGCACGTGAAAAACCAAGATACATCGGAATAACAACACCGAATTTTTTTGGGAAAAACTTTCCGAGTTCAAAATTTGTCGAAATATCGTAGCCATAATCTGTCGATTGTTGTCGTTCGCTCACTTTTTTCTCGATACTTCCAAAACCTGCCGTACTGTAATTTCCGGCAATGGCAATGGTCGAAAAATCGGCTAAATTCAAGGCAATACGTCCCTGAGTTGCCCAGCCGCCGTCTTCGTTGAAATCGGAGAGACGTAATTCATTGAGCCATATTTCAGCCGATTTTGCAAAACCGTCATCGGCAATATTGTTGTTATTTTTGTTGCGGTTACGAACTCCAATCATAATTGTTCGAACATTGCTCATGTTTGGCGTTCCCATAACGCTGATACGTCGCCCGTCTTCGGTATATTCGCTGTATTCCGAGGTCAGTTGCAAGCCCGAGCTTCCATCGCGAATTGCCCTGTTTCGATGTTGTTTCACCAATTGTAAATCTTCAAAAACAATGTCCATGAAATTATCGGTAGGCCAAACTCTTTCCCGGTCGGCATCCGAATTGTTGTCGTAATTTTGGTTTAAAGGTGTTAATTTCAATGGGACTTCATATTCGTAATAGTTCTCTTTATAATCCGAACCCATTCGGATAAAGACACACAGGTCGTTGTCGTTCAGGGTTGTCCCTTCAATTTTTTCGGCGTGAATGAACATTTGCAATTTTTTAAACTGCCTCACGTCCATGCCCACATTCTTATAGGCTGCTCTGGCATCTCCATCATCAAGATTTAATATTTTGAACGAAATTGCCTGTTCGTTTAATTCTTGAATTAGTGTATTGGAAGGTGATATTTCCCGTGTGATTCCGGGAGGTAAAAGATAATGTACAGGTTCTCTTTCGGCATTTTCTTCGATATTCACCGCCGAAATATCGAATTGTGCATCAGTGGTTTGAGGAATTGTGGTGCCTTCGCTGCCTTCGAGCATTGAATAGGCATATTTTCGCCATTCGCCTCGTACCAAATCGAGTTTTGCAAAACGCATTACCACAGGTTTATCCCAGCCTTTCATAAACATTCTCACAAATCGAATGGATTTAAAATCTTCGATTGTTCCTATCTTGTCAGAAAATGAAGTGATAGGGATTTTAAATTGATACCATTTTACTTCGGCTGTTTTTTCATTTTTCAAAGTAACATTTGCAGTGCGAATATCGCTGATAAAATTTTGCCCAATTTGCATTTGTGTCGGAACAACATGAACCCGGTATTGAAAATAGCTTTCAATTTCGTTTAGCGTATAATCCCGATTGATATCCTCCATGTCGGGTTCCAAGGTGGCTGCGGAAGAGGTTGTTTGTCCGGCACCTGCAATAGCCGAATTTCCTTCGGTATTGTTGTAGGCTTTGTATCTTTCTAAAATAGAGGATTGAAGTTGGTCGTAGTATCCGTCTCTGAAAAAGATGAAATTATCGCCCGATGGGTCTTGTTCTGCCATTTGATATGCCTGTGAACCCGGAAAAGATGTTCCGATTCGGGAAAGGTATTGATAACGTTGTTCGTAAAATGAATTTTCGTCAGTTCCCCGAAGTCCGTCCAAACCAATGTCCTGATAGGTGCGAGCATCTGCCGGGACGAGGTCGAAACCATCGGTAATGCGGGGCAGGAGAGGAACACGCCCCCATGTTGTGGTGTCCACGTCTTTAATTTCGGAAGTTCGCGGGAAACCGTTCTCGAACGATTGGCGTGAATCTCTTAAAATGTCTTCCGAAACATTGCCCAAATCAAAATATAAATCGCCGCCACTAAGTCTTGTTGGCTCATTAATGAAAGGGTCCATCACCCAAAATTCGAAGTATTCGATGTTTGCTTCTTCAAAATCGTTGGTGATTAAACTTCGTGTGATGCCACCCCAGCGTGTTGCCGGTTCGAGTAATTTCCCATCGGGTGATATTCCTTTGGAATATGCTGTTGCATCGACATCGTAGTTGTAGGAACCTTTTTCATCGGGATAATATGCAAGATTCAGTATGGAAAGTACTGTCGGGACTGCGGTTTGAGGGTCGCGATTGGGAAATATTTCTTTTTCATAGACTTCGCGAACCATGTGGTCCGATTGGTCGTCGGCAGTAATATAGCCGGGCGTTGCACCGCTGTTACGTAAAAAATCGGTGTTGATATTGTACCAAGCAATTTTTGCCCGATTATAGCTGTTGAGTATCGAGTTGATGGTGTCGGCTTCCGGAAAGAGCGTTGGCTGCCCTTGCGGCGTGCTTGCTAATGACCAAGAGTAGGGTGATTTTAGGTCGATTGTGGTTTTTGTTCCTTCAAAATCATCGATGTAAGAATATCCGCCTTCGCCAATAACTTTGGGGTGTCCGGGAATAAGTTGTGCATATTCTGCCGTAATATCGAGGCTCGATTTTTCTTTGGTTTCGATAAAAGGAATGTTATCCACAAATTTGGTTAGAAACGGAGCATTGGTGTTGTATTTCAAATCAAGTCCCCAAATGGTGTTCGAAATTGGTTCGTTGCCAATGCTGACTTTGCTTGTGAGTGGTTTTTCGTTCAGGTGAAGAAGGGTTCCTCCCAAATTAAATTTATCCGAAAATTGATAATTAAGATGTGTTCCTATCAATGATTTTGTTCCGACATTGAACAGTGAATTATTTTCCAAAGAAATAGAAATCGGGGTTCCGGATTCGAGCAATCCTTGATTGATAATGCTCACACGCCCCAGATTGTAATCAACGGTGTAATCTTGGTTTTCGATTAAAGCCTGTCCACCGGCAGTAACTGTTACCGAACCTTCCGGAACGTTCATGGCATTGAGGTTGATTTCGGAACCGCCCGATGAGCGGTATTCACCTTTGAAAAAGAATTTATTTTTTTCGGCAACCTGCCGGGCTTGGCTTTGTGTTTGGGTATAGAGTTCTTCGTAAACATATTGGTCGGCAATGCGATTGAGTTCAGGGTCGCTTGTGTTGCCTGCCGTAATTTTATTTCGAAGATGACTGCCAAATGGTTCGACTACCGGAAAATAGACACGCCCGTTGGTCGAATTGATTGTAATTCGGTCGATGAAATCGAAAAAACCATCGGCTCCGGGTTCGTTGTTGCGATTCAAATTGTCGAGCCCCATGACAGTTAATAGATTGATATTGGCTATTTTCCCGCTGTTAATAAATTCGAGCGATTGCCCTTGTGTGTCATCGCGATACAGTATTTTGAAGTCGAAATCCTGACTATTTACTTGATAAGTGCCTATGGAATAGACGTTTTTCATCATCAAATTCCACAAAGGGATTTCGGTGGAAAGGGTTGTGGCTTTTAATAATTTCAGTATCAATGTTTTGGTGGCATCTTCGGTGTCGGTCGAAAATTCGCCTACCTGATAGGTTTTTCCGCCCATCACGTATTCGTAGGCAACTGCCAGAACTTCATCGCCGTTTAAGGATTGGTTGAGTGAGATATATCCCAAATTTTCGTTTACAAGGTATTCGGAAGCCGACAGCATTCGTGCGTTTTGTATTTTTTCATAGTCTCTTCCCGGAGCAAAATTCGGAATTGTACTCATAATTGCCGATATAGAATTAATATCGCGTATTCCGACATATTGTCCGGTCATTTCGGCATATTGCGTATTTGACTGATTGTCGGGGAAATTGCCCGATGCCGGGAATTGTGATGAATAGACGTGCCCGTTGGTTTCGCCCATATCCTGAAAGGCGACAATGTTTCGCGAATTGTTGAAATTGCCGCTTCGGTTTGTAATCCAAACTTCTATTCGTGTGATATTGGTACCCGAACGAATCACCGGAAGGTTTTTCAAGGCATCATCGTAGGTGTCGCGGAAATAGTGTGCCAAAAAGTAGTGTTTATTTTCTTCGTAGCGGTCGGCTTGTATTTCAAAGGGTGTTGCAGTGGCTCCGCCTTTGATTTCGATGGTTTGAGATTCGCCTTTTTGCTGCGAAAGGACGCTTGTTACGCTGAGTTTTCCGAATTTCAATTCCGTTTTAATACCAAAAAGACTGTGACTTCCCGTAATTAAAGTTCCGGTAAGAGGCAGAGTAATGTTTCCGGCTTCTATTTTCTGAATAATTTCGTCTTCTTTGCCTTGATAGGTTACTGTGGTTTGGTTTTCAAAATCGAAAGTTGCTTCGGTATCGTATTTGATACCGACCTTCATTTTGTCGCCGATGAGTCCTGTTACGCCGATGTTGATTTTTTCATCGAAATCGAAACTGACGGTTTTTTGAAGGTCTTTGGGCAGCGATGGATTTTTTTGTTTTGAAATATTGATTCCAAAGATAAGCTCTGCGGAGCCTTGCGGTTTTATGGAAACAGTGTTTGTGCCAAAAATTCGGTCGAAGCCTTTGATAGGAACAACCAGATTTTTGTTGATATAGCGATCCACTAAACCGGCATCGGCATTTTTTGATGTTTCGAGGGACGAACGTTCTTTCCAATTTTCGGTATTTACTCGATTTTCCTGCCAACGTTGGTATTCGTTCCGGTTCATTGAGTAGGGTTTGCGATAATTCATATCGCCGATTTTATCAAGAAAAATGAATTTACCTGTTCGCGGGTCGTATTCCACCGATGAACGAATATTCGACGGATTGTTCAAATACAATGGCGAATTGTATTGTTTGATTGTAGGATTTCCCGAATTGTCTTTGAATGGATATTTCAGCGTGGTGTCGCCCGGAATTGTATCGTCGGTGTGTGGAATTTTTGGATTGAAATCGTCCGAATGATAGACAAGATAAACATCCGGATTAGCTTTTGAGTTGAGCATTATCAACAAAAAGCCTCCGATGACACTTCCGATAAAGAAGAGTTTGAAGATTTTTTTCACGAAAAGTACTTTTATTTTTATAAAAAACGAAAGTAGAAATTTATCATAGGCAAAAGAAAATTTTTTTTGATATGAAATAAATAAAATTGTTCAAGTCTTCATTTTCAAAACATTAAAAAATACTTACATTCTTTTTAATGCTTGTTTTACGGCGTGTTCTACTTGTAAATCGGGCGTTTCGTTTAATATTTTATCCAAAACGGTTTCGGCATTTTTCTTTGGGAATCCCAACATCACCAATGCTGATAACGCTTCATTTTTAACGGTATTGTTTTGTGTCGAAAATATTTCATCGGTTATTTCGGCTTTTTCCATTTTATCGCGTAATTCGATGATGGTACGTTCGGCTGTTTTTATTCCAATTCCTTTAACACTTTTCAGCAGGTGAACATTGTCGGTGAGAATGGCATTTTTAATTTCGCCCGGCGTCAATGATGAAAGCATCACGCGAGCCGTGTTTGGACCAATTCCGGAAACAGAAATAAGCAATCGAAAGATTTGCCGTTCGGATTTTGTAAAGAATCCATGGAGTAAATGAGCATCTTCGCGAACCACCAAATGTGTATAAATTTTGCACATTTCAATTCCCGAAAGCGATGTATAGGTGTTTAATGATATTTCAATATTATAACCCACTCCCGAAGTTTCAACAACGGCATAAGAAGGAGTGAGTTCAACAAGTTTCCCGTACAGATAATCGTACATATTCAATAATATTCTAAATGGAATGAAATTTTCTAAAATTATGTTTCGGCAAATGAATTTTGAAAGAATAGAAAGTATGTATTTGTCTAATTATCAGTAAAACAATTTAGTTTTACAAGGCTAAACGTACTTTGGCTTCTTATATGGAAAATCTTCATTACGTACTTATTTACTTATCATGTTGATTGAAATTCCGGTTTCAATTTGCAAATCCATAATATCGTCTTCCATTTCGCGGTCGATCGAATTGTATTTCCAATTGATTTCTATTGGCTGTCCGCCATCTGAAAATCCTTTGAGTTGAAATATTAGTTGATATAGAGACTTCGATGAGCTTGTGTTATAGTACGAAAGGTTGATATTCATTTCCAATTTTTGCCTCGATTCTTTTTGATGAAATTCGTTGAGCCAATCGAAGAGAGGTTGATAAAATTCTTTGGCGTTTTCCATAAACGACTCGCCTTCTAATTTGCAAATCCCGGTCGCAGCATCGAAATATATTTCAGGAAAAGTATAAAATTCCTTTTTTTGTTTTTCTATGATTAAATCTCTCATAAATCGATATTTTTATTTGTTAATTATAATGCGTACTGTGAAAAAAATTGATTCGCTGTCGATAGTTTCAATGGTGTAATTTAATTTTGAACCCGATATGAGGGCAATTTTTATCAGTCCGATATTGGCATTGCCCATTTCGCCTTCATTCATTTTACGGTAATTTCGTTTCATTTGTCGTAATTCCTCGAAACTCAAAGCGTTGATAATTTCGCATTTATTTGTAATAATTTGAGCATCGGATACCGATGCCGGATTGCCTGAAATGATTTCAAAATATGTATCGGCTTGGTGTATCAGCAAAATGCCGACTCCGATAAATTGCCCCTGAATGTTGATTTTATCGATTGATTTTTGGGCAATATTTTGTGCCAATTCTACAAATATTCTAAATAAATTGGTGCGAGAACCTTCATTTTCCGAAACAGCTTTTTCGATATATTCGTTGATAAAAGACAGATTGATATCATCGAAAGAACCTTTATACGAAAATTGAACATGTTTAAATTGACGGTCTATTTTTTCGTAAAACGGCGAATATTTATTCAGCGACAAACTGTGATATCGATTGACTGAATTTTGAAATATCTTCATTCTGTTTTTCGGTCTTAAAATTTTAAGTGCAGTTTAATTTGAATTTAGGCGATTTATTACTCAATCTATCAAATAAATGCAATCTATTTTTCGGCACATTGTTTTTCGGTGTACTTTTTTTTTGAAAGAAAATGCAATGTATTAATTTTTTTGAAAATCGCATTTTCCTACACCAAAATTACAATTTAATTCTAAAATAAATCAATTTAAGTATTCCAAATCCGAAAGTACAATTTGTTTTTTATAAACATGGTGTCGAAAAAAATAATAAAACCGATGTATTAGAAAACGAATCAACCTAAGCGAGAATTTACTATTTCAGAATTTTATTGAAAAAATATTTTGGGCAATATTTTGTACTGTATTAACAACAGTTTATTCGTTTACTTTTAGATATATGTAAATATTTAATATTCAGTATTATTAGCACATCATCACATCAAAAAAATCAATCAATCAAAGTATATCTTATAAAATACCTTCGTCAGCGAAACTAAAATAGTGTGTCTGTCCGATAATCACATGGTCGAGCAACAAAATTTCCATAATTTGCCCGGCATCTTTAATTCGTTGGGTCATCAATTTATCGTCTTTGCCCGGCATCAGGTTTCCCGAAGGGTGGTTATGACAAATAACCAAAGAAACGGCTGAATTTTCGACAGCCGATTTCATAATTAAACGAATATCGACAACCGTGCTGCTGATACCGCCCGTGCTAATTCGTTGTTTTGCTGTTACTTTATTATTTCTGTTCAGGAAAATCACCCAAAATTCTTCGTGAGGCAAATCGCCTAAAAGCGGACCGAAAATTTCAAAAATATCTTTCGAGCTTCTGATAATTTGTTTCTTTTGGGGTTCGCAAGCTGAACGGCGGCGTGCCAATTCCATGGCAGCAGCTATTGTTACAGCTTTTGCTGTTCCTATGCCCTTATGTTTTTGCAGTTGTTGAATGCTTTTTTGTCCGAGTTCAAATAAATTATTGCCCGATTGGTGTAAAATTCTTTTTGCCAAATCCACCGCCGATTCATTCCGGCTGCCCGAACCAATGAGAATTGCAATTAATTCCGCATCGGAAAGCGAAGCTGCACCTTTTTCCAAGAAGCGTTCGCGGGGGCGGTCGTCTTCTGCCCAATTTTTTATGGATAATTTTTCCGATTCCGGCATTTATTTATTCTTGATGCGAACTTGATTTCAATTATTCGTTGATGATGCTTCCTTTTTTTGATAAATATTGAAACAAACTAATTGCAACGAAATATGCTATTCATTTGGTAACAATTTCGCTGAATCGTTCGGCTAAGGCTCTGTCTTAGTCGAATATTTTAGAAAGAGGCTTGCCTCGAAAAATACAATTAAAACAAAACGGTTTTTAAAAAATAATCATGTTATTTCGTTACAAATCAAAAGTATCGAAAATTCGATGTATTTGAAAATGTAAAGATAAAAAAAAGGTCTTTCTATTCGAAAGACCTGATTAATTTTTTTTCAGCCACTTTACATTTTATGAACCTGCTTGGTTAATTTAGATTTTAAATTAGCAGCTTTATTACTGTGAATAATGTTTTTCTTGGCTAATTTATCCAACATACTCGAAATTTTCGGCAACATACCTTCTAATTCCGTTTTATCCTCCGATGCTCTGAATTTTCTGAGTGCATTACGCATTGTTACTGCATAATATCTGTTGTGCATTTTTTTTGCTTCTGTTTGTCGAATTCTCTTTTTTGCTGATTGATGATTAGCCATTTTATTCTTTTATTTAATGTTGTAGTCCGTAGGGGAATCGAACCCCTGTTACCAGGATGAAAACCTGACGTCCTAACCCCTAGACGAACGGACCGAGTTAGATATTTATTTCAACGTTTCGGAGTGCAAATGTAAAACTATTTTTTTATCCGACAAATAATTTTTAAAAAAATATTAATTATTTTCTCTCGAATTATTTTTTCAAATAAATTTGCATCACGAAATTTTTAGATTATCTTTGCAGCCGCAAGTAAAGAAATCAGGTACTTAAAATATATTGCGGGATGGAGCAGTTGGCAGCTCGTTGGGCTCATAACCCAAAGGTCATAGGTTCGAGTCCTATTCCCGCTACTTAAAAAAGCAATCATTCTTCAGATGATTGCTTTTTTTATGCTCAGAAGTCCATTTGGGGTGGGGCGGAACATTTTTTCAGCTTCCGTGGTTTTTAAAATTCGGGAGCTCTTTATTAAAAAGTTAAATTTTTTTTTACAACAAATAATGCATTCGATTGTACAAATCCGTTGAAAAAAAATAAATATTTGTGTATTTTATAGAATATCAAAAAATAAAATCTATTTTGGCAAAAAAATTGTAATACATACATTAAAAATTTTACCCAATAAACTTTGATATGAAAAAAGCAGGCTTAATATTTTGTGTTGTTTTAAGTTTTTTCTTCGCACCCAATGCCTTTGCACAGGATTTGATTTATGCCGGAATCGATAATGAATTGAGCGATGAACAGCGTGCTCAATTAGAAAAAGCCGATGAATTGGTTCAAAAAGCAGAGAAGAATACCAAAAGTGCAGATGAAATTGATAAAAAATACGAAAAATTTGAAAAAAATAAAAAGAAATACGATAAGAAAACATGGGAATCCAAGCAACAGCGGATTCTATCCGAAAAAAATTACGAAAAATCATACGAAACAATTCACGAAGTGTATTCGGATTTAATCAATAAATTAGAATTTCGTTACAAAGCCGACGGAGATCAGGCAAAAAGTTTGGATGAGCAATCGAATGCAGATTTTTCTGATGCAAAAGAAAAACTCAGTCAATATAAAAATAAAGATAAGGGCGATTTGAAAAAAGTAAAATACGATAAATTAAAAAGCGATTTAGCAAGCTCGCACGACTTGAAAATCAACGGCATAAACAAACAAATTGATGCTTTAAAAATTTATGTGGCACAAACCGATAAAATTAAACGCGACCAAGAAGATAAATTGGCTTGGGACGATGCGGCAGATGTAAACACCGTTGATTCTTACACCGGATATTTGTCAAAGTTTCCCAAAGGTAAATTTGTTGCCGAAGCCAATCAAAGACTGCAACAATTGAAAGACGAAGAAGAGAAACAAAAAACGATGGGAGAAAGCGGCGACCTTGTTTTTAAGGTTCAAATCGGAGCATCGCATATTCAATTATCCGATGCAGTATTACGTCAAAGAGCCCCGGGTGCTAAAAATATTGAAATGGTTTATGTTGATGGTTGGTATAAATATCGAGCCGGGGAGTACAAAAATTATAAAGAAGCTGCGGCTTATGCAAAATCACTCAAACGCCCAAAGGATGCTTTCGTAGTGGTTTTCAGAAACGGTATGCAAATAGATGTTACCGATGAAATGAAAAATAAATAAGCCATAATTCAAAAATTATTATTCACAAGACAGTTCTCCCAACTGTCTTTTTTTATGCTCTTTATGTCGAAATAATTGTCGATTTTTTAGCATTATTAATGAAAATCGTTTTAATTTTACCCAAAAAAGATGAAAATTAAATTGACTTTTTATTTTGTGGTGTTAATTACTCTGTTGTCAATCAATAAATTAGTTGCACAAACCGATACTATTGATTTCAACGATAATGTGGGCAATGCACAAAAAAAAATAAGCGATAAAATCTTTTTCGGAGGCTCGTTTGGTCTGCAATTTGGAACCATTACAGCAATAAATCTCAGCCCAACGATTGGATATCGCATCGTACCGAAGGTTGAAAGTGGAATCGGGGTTTCGTATAATTTTTATCGAAATTCGTATTACGACTATCAATTTTCGTACTATGGAGGCAATGTTTTTGCTCGTTATTTTCCTTTAAAGAATTTTTATATTACCGGTATGCTCGAAATGTTGAATGTTGAACCCTTGTCAGCAATTTTGGGCTTGGGCGGCAACAGAATTTGGGTTCCCGGAGTATTGGCAGGTGGCGGTTACCGACAAATGCTTGGGCAAAGATTTGGCACACAAATTACATTTCTATACAATTTCACGATGACAGAAAGTACACCGTATATCAATCCGATTATGCAAATTGATTTTATTTTTTAAATCCACCTTAATTTCGTTGCAAGAATCCAATATCCGATGAGTATCATGCTGCCGGAAAAAAAATATACAGCGTATCGGTTGAGACGCTTGTGAAGAACCGTATTTTCATTATCTTTTGGTTGCGTACTGAGGGCAGCAAAACCAAGACCGAGAAATATCGAAATTCCAAGACTGACGGAATCTTTGCCCAGCAGATAATTTAAGCTCGAAGCCGCTATCATAATTGCGGAAAAGATGAGAACGGGGATATTGAATTTTAAATCTTTCATGTGTAAATAAATTAATATAATACTAAATTTCAGATAGATATAATAAT
>DYMH01000070.1 GCA_020721645.1 Draconibacterium orientale | reverse complement strand
TCATGCTTTTGGTGTGAGAACTTGCTCTCATGGGCGTTTCATCTGTTTATATTTTATTTTGGCGAGATATTTTTGCGACAGCAAAACCACATGTTTTGAAGATTTCCAATAAATTATTTGATATTTTTCATGTAATCATGCTTTTCTCACTTTGTTTATTTATTTTTTTGTGTTCGTGAGGGCTGTGCAGTTGTGTGTTTCACCAAAATCATGGACGTTTCATAAGTAAATTAAGTTGTAAAGTGGTTCATTTCAGGTTTTTATTTTTAGTCGTGTATCCCAATCTAAGCCGCCTAGGGACCGTAACGAAATAAGCTATTCATTTGGTAATGATTTCGCTGAATCGTTCGGCTAAGGTTCTGCCTTAGTCGAATATTTTAAAAAAGAGGCTTTGCCTCGAATAAATACAATGAAAACAAAGCGAATTAGGTTTTAAAAATATCCATGTTATTTCGTTACAAATACTTAGTTCGAAAATGTTCGTTTCAACCGTAAATAATTTTGTAAATTAAAAGTTATCTTTGCGACCTGATTTCTGTACCCAAAATTTCTCTTATAAATTCAATTTATCCGAGGAATGAAAATCAAGCAGCGACAAAATTTTTTCAATTTCGGCAACACGTTTTAATTTCCCGATTTGCCTGTAAGTATTTGATAAAGATGAAAATAATCTGCCAATGATGGTATTGTTGTTGCAGGGATTAAAAAAATCGGCTTTCGGTTGAATTTTACTCTTTTTCAAAAAAGCATCAATTTCTTTACTGCTCAATACAGCTCCTTTGTTGAATGGATTGATATAAAACAGAATATCGTTCTCTTTATTTGGTTTACTGCTGTTTTTATCGACAAATGCAAGTATAAAATTTCTGGGCAAATTGACTCCGTAAACCAGCAATTTTGCATTTTTGGCTAACCACAAATAAATTGCAGATAGTGCAATATGATTGCCTTTGCGGACTTTTATGACATCATTTATTAAAACACGTTCCGGTGAAAAATCGTCGTTCGAACTACTTGAAAAACGCATAACATCATACAGAACATGGTTTACAACCCGTATTTTTTGTAGTGGAGTTAAATATTCATTGATTTCGAGTTCGATTATGGCGGAAATTGTGGCTATTTCTTTTTCCATTACGCTAAATTCCAATTTCGGATACCGATATTGAGTAAACAAAAAAAGACCTTGTTCGATTTGGTTTTCCGAATTTTCAGCCCATTCTTTGATTTGCTCGGTAAGGTTGCGAAAATGTATCGAATGAATAATGTTTTGAATACGTTGATGAGTGGTTTTGGATAATTTATTTTTAAGAAATAATTCCAAATTCGGTATGATGTCCGAATTTTCCAACAAGAGCATCTTTTGAGCAGGACGATAAACCTGCGGGTCATTATCGTCCAGAAGCTGAATAAGTGCAGTGAGTTTGGAATTTTCCATCGAATAGTTATAATATTATGCCGACAGGCGGTCCAAAACAATTTTAACTAGTTTTTCAACAGCAATTTTATAACCCGAACTGTATTCTTTTCGAAAACGGTTCGCAATAATGTTGCAAACTGTCAATGCATTGTGTCCAAGGAGCATAGAAAGCCCATAGATTGCCGAACATTCCATTTCGTAATTGGTAATCTTTTGTTTTTCGTACTCGAACGCTGTAATTTTTTTGTTGATATCAGGGTCTACAATCGGTAAACGCAACACACGTCCTTGTGGACCGTAAAACCCGGGAGCCGAAATGGTGATACCCTGACGCATATCGTGTCCTACTTTTTGAAGCAAAACAGGGGAGGCTTTCACAAAATAAGGTTTTGTTAAAAGAGGATTCCAATCCATGTATTTCTCGAAAGCTGCTTCAATTTTCAAATCGCTGGCGGAATTTCGTTCGGCATAAAAATTTAGTAAGCCATCGAAGCCGCATGCCATCTGCGAAACCACCGGCGTATCAACCGGAATATCGGCTTGTAGGGCACCTGAAGTTCCAATGCGTATCAAATTAAGGCTTGTATGTTCTTTTTTAGCAATACGATTCACTAAGTCGATATTCACCAAAGCATCTAATTCATTGACAACTATATCAATATTATCGGTTCCGATTCCTGTTGATACAACCGAAATGCGTTTGCCCTTGTAGATGCCTGTATGTGTGATAAATTCTCGATTTTGAACTCTATATTCAATAGAGTCAAAAAAATTTGAAACCATTTCAACCCGACCTTGGTCGCCAACCAGGATAATGGTTTCTGCAATATTTTCGGGTCGCAAATGCAGATGAAAAACACTGCCGTCAGGATTAAGTATGAGTTCCGAATCGCCTATTTTATTCATTTTTGCGTTTTTTAGGAAGTATATAAAAATAAAAAAGAACGCTTTCCGACAATGGAAAGCATCAATTTTAGAAAACCAAAATTATTGATTTTATTTTGACTTTCCAAAATTGAATTTGAAAAAGAATAGTAATTATTTAAAAAACAAAAGATTAATTAATTTTGGTTTGTTGTAGAAGAAGCAGTCATTGAGAGCCTTTTTTGTGCAATCCTGACTTTTTATAAATTCCGATGTTCTTATTAAACTCAATTTTTTGCTTTTTTCAAATTTGCTAAATTTCTGCGTTTTCATGATGCAATTTCAAGGATATTTCTTTATTTTGCAGAATGATGCAAAACAAAGGACGCTTGGGAAAATATTTTAAAAAAATTATCATCGCATTTTTGATGATAATTGCTTTTCTTTCCATTTTTTATATCATTCTGAACAGTAATTTTGTACAAACATTTTTAGTTCGTAAATCAACCGAATATCTTACAAAACTACTAAAAACAGAAGTCAGTGTAAAACATGTCAGTTTTTCGATTTTCAAAGGAATAATTCTCGATGAGGTATACGTGGAAGATTTAAACAAAGACACCTTGATGTTTATTGGCGAGCTGGATGTTGTTCCCCAAAAATTACGTATTTCGGCAGAAAATATTCCGCTAATCAGAGTGAAATTGAAGGATTTAACCCTACGCTTGCATGAAGATTCTTTGGGTGTAACAAATTTGCAATTTATATTAGATGCCTTTGCGTCAGACACTTCTACTGATACCACATCTTCTGATTTTCATCTGAGTTGCCATCGTTTTATTTTGGAAAATGCACGATTTTCATATCACATTTTTCGCCCCGAACAGTTTGAAAACGGTATTAATTTCGACGATTTGAACCTGAAAAATCTCAATGTCGAATTTCATAATATTGATATTTTTAACGAAGATATTTCTGCTCGTATCGAAGAACTTTCGTTTGTCGATAAAAGTGGGTTGAAACTTTCGCACTTCGATAATACCGACATCAAAGTTAGCGGGAAAGGGGTTTTTATAAAAGATTTGCATTTGCAGACACCAAATTCCGATTTACGATTCGACAGCCTGAATCTTATTTCCGGAACTTGGAACGGATACAATCATTTCATAAAAAAAGTATCGATACAAACAGCAATTTGCGATTCTTCAACATTTTCGATCATCGATTTGGCATATTTTGTTCCCGAATTGAAAAATATAAAGTTGAAAGTTGCGCTTGCCGGCGAATTTGAAGGAACGATTGCCAATTTTCAAACTAAAAAATTCACAGTCGATTATGCCAAAACAACCCGTTTGCAATTCGAAGGAAAAGCTAGAAATTTGCCGCAAACCGACAGCATGGAATTTGAAGTCTATGTGAAAGAATTTGTAAGCACTACCGATGATTTGTCGTCAATACCTTCTTTTTCGGACACTTCGGCATTTTTGATTCAAATACCCAAACAATTTGCCGGTTTGGGTACGATTTCTTACACAGGATATGCACGCGGCGAAACGTATAATTTTATTTCAAAAGGCAAGCTAAGGAGCAATCTCGGAACAATAATCACCGAAGTTAAGGCTGAAAAAAGTGAAAATAATGACTTGGGGCTTTTTGGGAAAATTCAAGCAGTGAATCTGGAAATCGGAAAAATTTTAGGCAACGAAAAAGATTTCGGGCAACTCACATTCAATCAAAAAATTGATTTTGTGTATCAACACGATAAAAAGATCAAAATGACATCTGTTGGAATTATTGACAGTGTAATTCTGAATCGTTACAAATATCGAAATGTGAAATCGTATGCGAAAATGAACGATTTTGTGTTTGATACACTCTCCGTTCAGGTGGATTTGCCCGATTTAAAAGCTGATTTAAAAGCCCGAATCGACCTGAAGAAAGAAATTCCCGAATTTGTTTTTCGATTCAATGTAGAAAAAGCCGACTTAAAAAATTTGCACATTAATCAAACTGATACAGTTTCCTTGCTGTCTTTTACGTTGAATACCGATTTTAAGGGAGATAACCCGGATAATATCATCGGCGGATTTTTCCTCGAACAACCATTGAGATATCAGAAAAATAAACAAAAAATTCAAATCAATGAATTAACGTTCAATTCAAGTGTTTCTTCATACGCACAGGGCGAACCGGTGCGGAAAATTCAATTGCGAAACGAATTTTGTGACATTGACCTCGAAGGGCAATTCAAATTCGATTCACTGCAAAATTCGATAGAAAAATTATTAGACGATTTTCTTCCGACATTTTTCGGAACAAATAAACAATCAAAATTGAACAAAGACATTTCGTTTGCCGGGAAAAAAAATCGACAGACAGTTTCTCACAGTTCACTGAATTTTGTTATCAATCTAAAAAATACACAACAGATAACGAAAATATTCATGCCTTCGCTCGAAATATCAAATCAAACGCTTATAAAAGGAAAATATGACTCAAATGGAGATTCATTGAATATTTCGATAACATCGCCCTATTTAAAAAAATCCGGCTTACGGTTCGATGCACTTTTTGCTTCGATATTCACTTCGGGCAGATCATTGAAAGCCACAGTGGGAGCCAAGGTTTTTACATTTTCGGAAGGGAGGTACCTCGAAAACCTCAATTTATCGACTTTGGTTTATAACGATTCGGCACAAATTGCACTGACATGGAATAACAATCGGGACAGTGCAAATTATTGTGCTCTGGTAAAGGGTTTGTTGAGTTTTCCAATGTCCGAAAATAAAAAAAAATCCTTGATTAAATTGAATCTGTTCGATTCAAATCTTGTGCTTTCGGATTCGACCTGGACTATCGGCGAATCGGAAATTTTGCTCGATTCTACTTCCATTAATGTCAATCGATTGATATTGAGTCATAATGCTCAGAGCATATATCTTGATGGAATTATTTCCGAATATTCAGGTGATATGTTTTTTGCTAAAATTTCAAATTTTCAGCTCAACAATTTGAAACCCTTGCTTGGCGATGACGTTCGGATGTCTGGCATTTTAAGCGGACAAACCCGTGTTTCTCAAATCTACGACAACCCACTGATATTTACTGAGGATTCAATTCGTGCACTTAAAATAAACGACATCGGATTGGGCGATTTATATGCCAAAAGCACGTGGAACAGCCAAAATTCTGCCGTAGATTTTCACCTTTTTACTGAAAACGGTGTTTATAAGAAAATAAAAACTTTCGATATTACAGGGAATTATTTTCCGGAAAATGATACGCTTGTTGCAAAAATCAATTTTACCGATTTTAGAATTCAAGCCCTAAAAAAATATTGGGAAGAATATATCAAAGTGAGCCGCGATGCACAATTGTGGGGTTCTGTAGATATTAACGGAACAATACAAAAACCAAGGGTTGAAGGAAATTTAAGTCTTAAACGTGCTTCATTTACAGTACTTTATACAGGCGTTCAGTATGACGTAAACGATAGTTTGAATTTTAAAGTGAGTAATGATAAAATCACCATCGAAAAATCGAAGCTTTTTTCCGATAAAAATTCGGGCTATGCATGGGTAAAAGGAAACATCAATCATAATCATTTCGATGATATTCGACTTGATTTTTCGGTCGAAGCTAATAATTTGATGCTGCTCAATACCGAACCAACGGATTCTTCCTATTTTTACGGCAACATGTTTGCCACGGGCGATATGCAAATCAGAGGTCCGCTCGACAGATTACGGGCTACGGCTTCGGTGAAGACAGAAAAAAACACCAAAATTTTTATACCGATTTTTTCTTCGGAAAGTTTGAGCGAAAACAATGATTTTTTGACCTTTGTGTCGCATGAATCGTCCGAAAGCGATATTGCAAATCGTTTAAACAACGGTTCTTCCGGAATAATATTGGATATTGATGTTGAAATGACACCCGGTGCCGAACTCCAAATTATTATGGATGAAACCTCGGGCGATATTATGAAAGTTAAAGGACGCGGCGATATGAAGTTAAATATGAATGATTTTGGCGAAATGAGCCTTTACGGAAATTATGCAGTAACAAAGGGTGATTATTTGTTTACAATGAAAAATCTCTTCAGCAAACACTTCGAAATTGAAGACGGAGGTTCCATAAAATGGACAGGCGACCCTTACAATGCCGATTTGAATATGAAAGCACTTTACTCACTGAAAAAAGTGTCCTTGTTCAATTTGGTTCTCGATGAGCATTATCGCGATTATAAAACCAAAGTAAATTGTGCTTTGAATTTATCCGGAAAATTACTAAATCCCGACATTGCTTTCAGTATCGAAATTCCGCAGGCTCCGGAATCTGTAACCCAACAATTGACAACTGTGGACCAAGAAAATCTCAACAAACAATTCTTGTCGCTTTTACTTTTGAGTACCTTTCAACCTTTGCCCGGTTTGAGCCAGGAAACCGTTGGCGGTTCGCCCATAAATACCGGAGAAGTGCTGTCGAATCAAATCAATCATTGGCTTTCGCAAATTACCGATGAGGTTGATATTGGTGTCAATTACCAATCGGGTGATAAGCAAACAACCGATGAATTTGATGTTGCTCTTTCAACGCAACTTTGGGACGACCGTGTGGTGATTAACGGAAATGTAGGAGTGGGTGGAACTTCTAAAATGGTTCAAAGTTCTGCCAACAACATTGTGGGCGATGTGGAAGTGGAAATGAAATTGAACAAATCGGGCAGTGTGCGTATGAAGGCTTTCAATCGAGCCAACGAGGATATTCTTTACGATAAGGGACCTTATACACAGGGTGTTGGTATTTTTTGGCGGCGCGATTTTGATCATATTCGCCTGAAAACCAAAGCAAGGGAAACGGCGGAAACTAAAAAGGATTCGGTGAAGTAGGAGGGGCACAATGCCCTTTCTGTGGTTGTAAACCACGAAAGTGGCTAATATTTTTACGATTAACCGCCGACAGGGCGTAAAGCCGCTGTCGGGGTTTTTAGGGCAAAAAGCCTTTTCGGCGGTTGTAAACCCCGAAAGTGGCTTGTTTTATCTTCATTCTTCATCTTTTCAATTATCAATTGTCCATTGTCCATTATTTTATAGCTTCATAACAAAATCCGTTTAAATAAGATCTTGAAATTTTTGGTTGACAAAAATAAAATCTATCGTAATTTAAAACACCAAGCGTAATTGTAACCTACTGCATAGGCATATCCTGTTGTATGATCGACTGTTACACATGTATTGTTGTCGAAAGGAAAATAATCTTCACTTTTATCTTCCGTTATCGTGTGGATAATCTTACTTCTGCTAATATCTGCAATGTACACGTCATCGTTTTGCCACACGATAAAATTATCGTAAACTGTTAATTTTTTATCAAAATCAGAAAATTGGCAGCCGATAGCAATATCACTATTTCCGGAGTTTAAATTGATTCCACAGATAGTGCGTCTGTTATTTGATTCAGCATATAAATAATCGCCGGAAAATGTTGGTTTATGTATTGATTTATCCAAAGTCCACATTAACTCACCGGTAGAATAACTATAACATTCTGTTTTATTATAAGAATATCCAATAATGATATAATTTTTATATACAGAAAAAAAACTAACTGTCATGTAATACAGATCATTTTCGGGGTATGTTTTTTCATAAACTATCGAATGCGTCAGCTTGTTGTATCTGATTAAATGGATCTCTTTTTCAAGAAAATAACCTTCGAATATCATCATTTCATCTTGATAATCTTCGGAACATGCAAGTATTCTGTTCCCTTGATAATTAGATTCTTCATGCAAAGTATAAACGGTATCGGATACCATGGTTTGCAAATTAGCAGACAATACTTTTTTATCAATAAGACAGTACATGTGAGAACTGTCGGCAGAAACAGTGAATCCATAAAAATTTACGGGTATTCTCGAAATTTCGGTTTCTGTTTCTAAATCAAATTGAACCAAGTCGGATTGTGAAAAATAATAAAAGCGATTTTGGATTCGAAAATTAGCTCCGATAGTTGAAGTCGGTTTTTTGGATAAAATTGTTCCGTCGGATTTATTCAAAATAATAAGAGTCGTATCTTTTGAGATAATCACTTTATTTTTATAAATTACAGGATTTATTGAGGCTCCGGAAGACTTTCCAATGTCTTTTTGCCAAACAATTTCGGGGCTAGTTACTGGTTCTTCTTTTTTGCAAGTGATAGAAAGTAACATTGCAAAAATTATAAAAATGTTTTTTATTTGGACTAATGCTTTCATTTTTTCTGATGATATTGTATTGTGTGATTTTTTAAATAAAAAGCCCTTTCGGCGGTTGTAAACCCCGAATGGGGCTTGTTTTTAGTTGGTTTTTCATCTTTTTAATTATCCATTGTCAATTGTCCATTGTCAATTATCTCGCTGCTTCATAACAAAATCCGTTCAAATAAGAACTCACAATTACCTTGCCTTTTTCGCCGTTTTTGCCCGGTACTACGGTGCATTCGGGTTTAAAGAAAGCTCCGCTGTCGTGTGCATAATCCGGCGATTCTATACGCCAGAGTTCTTTGCCGGTGGAGGCTTCGTAGGCGTGGAGTTTGGCATCGGAAAGTGGAACAAAATATATCACACCATTTAAATAACGTAAAGGCGAAAGATTTTGCACGGTTGAAATACTCCAATTTTGATTTCCGTTTTCCGAATTCAAGTTAATCAAAAAACTTTCATCGAAAATAACTTCTGACGTTATTAATTGATTGTTTACTACAATAAAATTAGAACCAAAACCACCGGCATAGGTTCTCCCCCATAATTTTTCTCCGGAGTTTAAGTCGTAACAACATACTTCTTTGTACAATGTGAAGTAGATTTTATTATCAACAATTTGAGGCATACCGTGATTACTTGCCGATAATTTTTTATCACAATATACAAATTCTTTCTTTGTGAAATTGTAGAGGCTGAAATAATATTCCCCGTACTCACTTTGTAAAGTTTCATGAGTGTTAATGAGCAATAATATTTCACCTGATTCGGTTTTTAATGGAACAATATTTTCAATTCCGCCTACAATTCTACTTCCGTAATAATTAAAATTTACAGTATCCGCCGTTTCAGAAAAAATCGGGGTTAAAAATTCAGACATCTCACCTGTTTCAGCATTTCCAACCCAACCCGCCCACAAGTAAAATGGGTCATAATTAGTCGCAGATTTACCGCAAACGAAAAAGAGATTGTCAATACCTGTCAATTTGTAACCATCAAACCATCCTCCGGTAATAATTTTCCATTTCAAGTGACCGTTATCAAGATTTCGGCATTGAAAACCCTCGGAATATGAATCTGAAACGAGTAAATTTTCATATTGATATGCTCTTGAAATAGATGCATAATACTGATCCGGGTAAAAAAGTGTTTGCCAAATTTTTGTTCCTGAATTAACATCTAACAAAGCTATATCACATTTCTGTTCTTTAAATGTACCCATTAATATTTTGTCATTATAGGTAATGGATGGGGCTACACCCATAGCAATATAGCCACCATCCGTTAAAGAAGTTTTCCATAGAAATGGTAATTTTGTTATTACACCGTTTGTATCTATTATCGTTTCCGGAATTTCATCTTTTTTGCACGAACTAAAAAAAATGATTATTAAAATATAAAATAGATTTTTCATATTTCTTATCTATTTTCAACTTTA
This sequence comes from Draconibacterium orientale, assembly GCA_020721645.1. Lineage (GTDB taxonomy): Bacteria > Bacteroidota > Bacteroidia > Bacteroidales > JAADGE01 > DYMH01. Next base: position 7,995 of record DYMH01000070.1, on the reverse strand, counting down.
AAAAAACTTGGTAGTGGAAATCTGTCATCGCGAAAACCGGGCATTCCTGCAAAAATGTTGTTAAAAATCCCAAACATCACGTTGTGATTCTTTAACTCTTCGTGGTTCACTCCGTCTGCTCTAATAATACAACCAACATTTGGCAACGCCACTGCCGAAGTTTTCAGTGCCATACCGTCTGATTCGGTGGTGACAATAGATGAAAAGTATTTTATTTTCCAGACCAAAACCATATCTTCGGGAGCACAGGGATGCGGGACTATTCCTTTTTCATCGGGTATATCGCCACTGCCACCCGGACATTCTAAATACCAGCCCCAAACTCCTTGAATTACAGTTCGCGTTGCACCAATAAGTTCATCTGTGGCTTTTTGAATGCCGGTTGACCAAAAAGCCTGAGATTCGTTCCATGAATCTCTTTTGGATTTTTCAATTGCAGCCCCGGTAAAATTTAATAAAGCTAACTGTATGTAATAATTTGTATTGTGAATATTTTTCCAAGTGTTTGAAATATCGGCAGCGTTATTTACCAATGTTACCAATCTGTCATCGTTGAGTTGACCCGGAACTCCGTGATAATTATTTTCTTCGCCGTCCAATCTTGAACTTGCAACTCGTAAAAATGCCGGAGCATTTTCGTTACCCCAAATGGCAATTTGAGGAATATTTTGAGAATAGTTTTGTAAGTGCTGCAATTCGGGGCTTGTTACTTTCATTTGAGACCGTGTCAGCTCGGATCCAAATTGAGCGTGCATTCTATCGTCTAATACTTTGTTCACTAAATCGGCTACAATTGAGTGCATCCATGGTGTACCAAAAATATTTAGAGTCATTAATTGAAATTGTGAATTATTCATATGTACAGGATCTAATTCCCTCAAAGCACCTTTTAATCCTTTACCCGGAATATCAGATTTCAATTGAGCATATTTTCCATTGTCGATATTGTTAGCAATATAAGCTCCCACATGAGTAGAGCCTAATGTAATTAAACCACCGTAGTATGTGTGATCGGTATGGGTTCGAGCCAGCTCCCTAACGTTCATACCGCCCATGCTTTGTACTATGAAAATTGTGTTTGCTCCCGTTCGGTCAATCAATCTGGTATTTCCTTGCCCAAGTTCCCAAAGTTTTTCATTAATAGCGGTAGATGAACCGGTAATTCCGGCATTGGTAGTGTAAGTAAAAGATGACGATTGCAATTTCCTTTCGCTTTGGTATTTTCCGCCTAAGATGTCCATCATTTCTTTCTGCCCTGTTAATCCGTGTAGCCAAAAAACATTTTTGTCGGTTTGCGATTTTATTTCTTGTGTAATTACTGATAGAATTATCAGAAACATTATATTTATCTTTTTCATATTTTTAGGTGTATGAGTTAGTCTAAATTATTGGTTATTTGAATATTTTCTGTCGATTCAGTTGTTTTAGTAATATAATATTCGCCCTGTGAATCCTTTGAGAGAGATTCTGTTTGAGAGAAAACAGGCATTGGAAATACCAAATTATTATCGTACTTATTTGTAACTTTAAAGATAACCATACCCTGAATATCTGAAATGGTATTACTGTAAACTTTTCCTGTGCTGTTATCTACAATCGATTGAACTTTGTAACCTATCATATCCCGAGCATTGTCCGATTCTGTTATAATTTTCGTATAACTTGATGTTTTCTGATTTACCGGTTCAATAGTAATATCTCCCGATTTATTGGGTCTGTTTGGGTCAATAACCGGATTATCACCGTCTTGCTTTATTTTGTCGATAAACGTTTTGAACGATGGTACACTTACAATTTCAGTATGAAGTAAATTTCCGTTGATGTCATAATAAGTCGCTTGTCCGTTGCTGATTTTAGTTACATGAGTTTTTGGCGTATTGTCGGGCAAGCATTCATCTTTTACTATGAATGGATTTTTTGGAATTTGTTTTGTGATTGTCCATTCACTTGATCCGTCTGTATTGATTCCAATAACAATTTTTTCGCGACTTACGGTTGGCATTGCACTTGCTTGGTGTACCAACGATGGTGTTGCGTCGGGATTTGCCGACTCAAAAATTTCATAAGTCATTGTTTCTTTTTCATAAGCCATAACATAAGCATATTTTTCGTTTTTATCGAACATGTCGAAAGGCAACTTATTGCACCCGAAAAATAGTGAAGAGGTTATCAGTAATAAACTAACAATGCCCCCCCCCTGTGTTAATGAATTCTTTCTTTTTCATTCTGTTTTTGTTTAAATTAATAAATTTGGTTTTTTTTTGAACTTCGGATTTTGAATAAAAAACCATCGAATCCGAAATCGTTTCAAACATACAAATAAAATTATTGAAAAAAACTGAAATGTAACGGAATGAGGGTTTACTGTAACAGAATGCGGTGTTTATGTTACGCTTTGCATTTTTTACATACAATCCTTATTGAAAAATTGGTTTCTCAGAAGCAATTTTAAAAATTTTGTAAGAGTTTTTTATCCAAAATTTGTAAAATGTTTTATCTTTGAAAGAAAAAAACAATTGAAGTTAAAATTTTTCATACTCATTATTTTTCTTCAAACAGTGCTTGTCGGAACTGCACAAAACAGCGGTAGTTTTGTTACAGATTTGAAAGAACGAACGGAGCTTAAATTTTCGTTTGCCGAAACCGGCTATTCTTACAACCGTTATCCAAAAGACTCAATCCCAATCACGTTTGAAAACTACATGTGGCTTCCGATTCCTGAACGAAAAATGGCAGAAAACAGCATGTATGTTTTTGAAAGCGAGTTTTATGTTTCCCGAAAATTAAAAACGCGGAAAATTGCTTTAGCCGTAGGCCCGATGAACTATCCGTGCCGAATTTTTATAAACGGTCGCTATATTGCATCGTACGGCGAAATAGGAGCAAGGTATATCACAAAAACACAATTTTCGTCGGCAGTAGAATTGCCCGATTATTTATTGCATTTTGCCGATTCCGTTAATCGGCTCACAATCCAAGTGTATCCCGAAAAAGTAACCAAACCGGCACTGTTTAAGTATTTTATCAGTTCCGAAAAAAATGTCGAACAATGGGCGTTTCTCCGAAATTTTGTCCGTATCGACCTCATCAAAGGAGCTTCGATGTTTTTTGTTGTTCTCTTTTTTTATTTTGTACTCGGATATATTCAAAGAAAAGATAAAAGCGATAAAAGATATTTGATTTTTGCCTTTATCTGTTTGTTATTCAGTATTTCATATATCAATTTTACAATTTCGTACAATTCGCTCTACGAACTTGCAATTTATAAAACAGCCAGAACCCTAACACCAATCGTTACATATCTTTTACTTCTTTTTACAATAAAAAATACCGGAATTTTCGACCGAAAAAAACTTCTGCTCTTCCTCTTAATTCCCATTTCGATAGCAGCAATTTATATCCTGTTGCAAAAAGACATCGAAAGTCTCGAAAAATCGTTTTTTCTGTTTTCGATATTAGTGAATTTCCCGTATATTATTTTTATATTCATAATTTCGTTGATTTCAGCCGTGAAAACCGGGCAGCGAAATAAAATTGTGTTTTTCATCGGGTTAATCGTGTTTATCGCAACAATTGTTACTGATACTTATTATTTTGCCGCACATATCAACCCATATACGTGGTATATTCCCTTAGGATTTTTTGCATTTTTGGTTGCCATTTTTTTTATTCTGTCATCGGAACAAACACAAATTTATCATTTGTCAATCGAACGGTTGGTTGAATTAGAAAAATTGAAAGATAATCTCGAATTAATGGTTGTCGAACGTACCAAAAAAATCGAACAACAGAAAACTGAAATCGAATCTCAAAGCGAACAGATTGAAATACAGAGAGATGCTGTAATTGAGAGAAATCTTGAAATCGAAAAACAAAATCAACAATTAACCGAAAAAAATGACGAGATATCAATAAAAAATACCATTCTCAATCAGCAAAAAGAAGAAATATCAACCCAATTGCATCATCTCGAAAAACTCTATATCGAATTGGAAATTAACAATAAAATTATTGAAAATCAGAAACTTGAAATCAGGCAAAAACTTTCGGACAGTATCGCAAAAACCATAGAGTTGAAAAACGAAACCATCAAAGCACAACTCAAAGCCATTACAAATCAGATGAATCCGCATTTTATTTTTAACACCTTAAATGCGATAAAATATTTTATCCTTCAAAATGATATTCAAACATCAGATTTATATCTCGATAAGTTTGCAAAACTTATGCGTTTTACACTCTATAATTCAATCAACGAAACCATTATATTAAAAGATGAAATTAATACACTGACATTGTATCTGGAATTGGAACAATTTCGAGCCAGTAAAAAATTCAATTATTCAATTCATTTTGAAGACGATACAATTGTAAACAACTACAAAATTCCTTCATTGTTGATTCAACCTTTTGTAGAAAATTCGATAATTCATGGAATCCGAACATTAACCTACGACGGAAAGATTGAATTAGATTTCAAAATTGAAGACGATATTTTGATATGTATTGTTGAAGACAATGGTGTCGGGCGGTCGAATTTGGAAAACTCAAAAAAACAAATCAATCACATTTCTGTCGGAATTTCGCTTATTACCCAAAGATTAAAATTGATGAGCGAACTCTACGAAGGAAATTATTCGTTCGAATATGTTGATTTTCAAGAATCAAAAGACGGAAAAACCGGAACAAAAGTAATACTCAAATTACCGATATTTCAACAATATTTTTAATGGAAATGCCAAAAATGATTCGAACCGTAATTATAGATGATGATTATTATGCCATCGAAAATGCTAAATTGATTATCAGTCAGTTGGGTATAGATATTGAAATTGTAGGAGAGGCAAATTCTGTGGTTTCAGGTATCAAAACCATCAATAAAACCAAGCCCGAACTCATTATTTTGGATATCGAAATGCCCGACGGAACAGGTTTCGACCTGTTGGATTGTTACGAAGATTACGATTTCAATATCATTTTCGTATCGGCATTCAATCATTATGCCGTTAAAGCGTTCAAATACAGCTCGGTGGCTTTTCTCGAAAAGCCCATTTCAAAGGACGATTTTTGTGCAGCTTTCGATAAGGTAAAAAGCGAAAAACTCGAAATTGCTTCGTATAAAAACCTTGCAGAAAACTACAAATCGCAAAAACCGTTTAAAATAGAATTGAGAACCCGCGAAGCAATTCACTATGTCGATGTCAATGATATTTTGTATATCGAAGCCGATGGACGCTATTCAATTATTTATATCAGTAACAATCAGAAAATAATGATTTCCAAGGGAATAGGCGAATTTGAAGAATTGCTTTCGGATTGGAATTTCTTCCGAACACACATCTCTTTTTTAGTCAATCTGAATTATGTTTCTAAGGTCTTATCGGTCGATGATGGGGAAATTTTGTTAAAAAATAACTCACGAATTGCACTTTCCGGAAAAAAAAGAGCTCAATTTATTGAGAAAATGAAAAATACTTTAGGGTTTGAGATTTAACCCATTTCCGTTATTTTGAATTACCTAAACCTATATTTTTCTGATTTTATCAAAAAAAATTGCCAACATAAAATTTAATAAATCAGTTTAAAAGCCGGTTTTGGTATTTATAAAAAAAAATCAAACGTCTATTCGTCAAAAAAATCATTTTACATAAAATATGGAAGATTTTTTTGTAGTGATATTGTCGTATTTTTGTTCATCGATTTTGCAGTAATGCAATTCGTAAAACAAAAATTACAAACTACTAAATTTTTATCCTATGAAAACCAAAGTTATTCTTTTATTTGTGGTGTATTTTTGCACTGCGTATTCAGTATTTGCTCAAAAAAATGGTAACAACGGGCGAGAAAACATTTCTAACCCCAACATTTTACAGATTGATAATTTTGTAAAACCGCTTCCTGTTATCGATTTTGTTTCCGACCGTGATAACCAAACAAAGGATAATGTTGTGGCTGATGACCAAATTGTTATCGGCAGTTTAGGCGTTGGTATGAGTGTTGTCGAAAACGAAAATTTTGGGTTCAATACCATTTTACTTAAAGAAAACAATCTAAGAATTCGCTTTGAAGATGACAGCGAAGGAGCTTTCCCCGCCAATGATTGGACATTAATAGCCAACGAAAGTGTATCGGGAGGTGCCAGTTATTTTGCCATACAAGACGGAACAGCCGCAGTAATTCCGTTTATGTTGATGGCAGGTGCACCAAGCAACGCACTGTATGTAGCAAACACAGGGAAAATTGGTTTTTCAACCGCTATACCACAACTGTCGCTTCATGCAAACGATTCAAACACACCGGGATTAAGACTCGAACAAAATACTACAGCGGGTTGGTCAGCCTATGTTTGGGACCTCGCCGGAAATGAAGCAAATTTCTTTATTCGAGATGTTACAGGTGGTTCCAAGCTCCCATTTCGTATTCAGCCGGGAGCTCCGACTAATTCTTTAAGCATATCAAACACCGGTTTCGTAGGCATTGGAACATATACTCCAACACAAAATTTAGAAGTGAACGGCAGCATGAAACTGACAGCACTTGCAGTAGTCCCATCAACTTTATCGGAAGGTGTTGTTTATATGGACGCAAACGATCATCTTCTCAAATATTACAATGGAACTGTTTGGCAAACGGTTTCTGATAAACAGAATTTAGTTGCCGCAACATTAACCGGAACCATTCTTCAAATAGATATTGAAAACGGAACTTCTGTTTCTGTTGATTTACAACCTTTGATTTCAGATTTAGAAAGTCGCGTAACAGCTTTGGAAGCACAAGTTGGTATTAAAAACAATGATGTGAATAAAGCAGTTGTTTCGCAAAACGTTCCAAATCCTTATAAAACAGAAACATCTATCTCTTATTTCATTCCTGCTGAAACCCAAAAAGCAAGCATCGTAATCTATAATATTAATGGATTAAAAATTAACGAATACCCTATTAATGATAGAGGTAACGGTAGTTTAAAAATAAGCGGAAACACCATCGAAACCGGCACTTTTTTCTACACATTAGTTCTGGATGGGAAAAAACTCGAATCTAAAATTATGATACGTATTGAGTAAAAAATACAAATTCAAAATAATTGTATTTTGATAGTTCTACTTATACAAATTTAATATTCGGAAAATATCAGAGGAAAAATTGCTTTGCGGTTTTTCCTCTGTTATTTTCTGTGTATCCATATTCTAATATTTGAAAAAGATTTTGTAGCATTAATAGAAAGTAAACTTTCTATTGTAAATTTGTTTTTGAAATTGCAATAACATACAGGGTAATCACTATTTACGATAAACAAAAAACATATAAACACTACTATATGAATTTTTTAACAGAATTGTTCAAATCGATAAGCCCAATTTCAATCGAAATTGAAGCAAAACTCAACGAAATTATTTCAACTTGTGAAATTTCAAAAAACGATTTTTTTCTTCGCGAAGGTCAAACTCCGCACTCAATTGGTTTTGTAAAAAGCGGATTGTTCAGATATTATTATTGCAACAAAGAAGGAGTGGAATTTACCAAAGGTTTTATCGCCGAAAACAATCTGTTGAGCTCTTACAGTGCGCTGATTGAAAATCGAGAATCATATTTTTACATACAGGCCCTTGAAAATTCGGTTGTAGAACAAATAAATTACGAATTATTTTACAAACAATTTTCCAATACGCATTGGTTTAAAGATATCGTAATCATACTGCTTCAAAAAGCATATTGTTTTAAAGAAGAAAGAGAACGACAGTTTTTGCTTTTTGATGCCGAGGAACGTTATGTATCTTTTTTTAATCGATATCCCGGACTCGACAAAAGAATAAAACAACATTTAATTGCTTCATTTTTAGGGATAACACCCGAATCTTTAAGTCGAATTCGAAAAAAAATGGGGCTCTTATCATAGGTCAATGCAATTCGCTTTTTTATACTCTAATTTTGTGTAAAATGTTTAATTAGAGTCTGTATTTAAAGTAAAAAAAGTGAAAATAAATTTGCATACAT
>DYMH01000216.1 GCA_020721645.1 Draconibacterium orientale | reverse complement strand
ATGAAAAATGTGGACAAATAGAAAATAATACTGAAAAAGGTAGGGATTTTAAATGTAAGAACTACCAACAAATCAAATGTCAAAATAAACATAATTGTAAAAAATAATTTGAATCTAAGTATTATAAGTTTAAATCAATCAACGACAAACTTAAACCCAAGCGTAGCTATATCGGCAGTCAAACCATTGCTACGAATGTAATGTTGGTATCTCAAATCCACATTTTTCAAACCGATTTTCCAAATTTTAGCTTTGGTAAAAATATCGGTGTAAGACAAACCGATTCCGTATTGTTGTGCATCAAATTCTGATAAATCATAATCGGAAGTGTAAAACTCTTCTGTTGAAAAATGTTCCTCAAAACCTGCAAAATACTTGGCTTTCGTTTGCATATAATAGCGATAAGCCGGTGTCAACGTAAATTTATCGGAAAGCTTAATCGGTAATTCGACATTAGCAGTATGAGAAGTAATATCCCAATCATCCCAATAATAACGGTAATAGGTACGCAAACTGATTCGTTCACTTAAAAAATAATTAATTCTGGCTCCGAATGGCAATTTCAATCGGGTACCGGGCAAACGTTCTATATCATCGGCCAATCGATACACGCCTTTGTTATCTCTGGTTTCATATACAGATATGTATTGCGTATTCCCTATATAATAATTGGCTTTATCCGCAAAATACATTCTGTGATAGGGTGTTGATAACAGACCTTCTTGCATGACCACATCCATGAAAACTGAAAATTGTAAATTACGGGTTAATACTTGTGAAAAACCCAAAGTTCCCGAATAGGAATTTCTTTTGGAGTTGGAAATGGCTTCAAATAGAGTTGGTGCATATTGATTAGTATCTACTCCATTTTGATTATACACCGTGATATTTTCAAAATAACCGTTGTTTAAAAATGATGAACCGTATTTGTCGTATTCGTGTAATTCAGTAGGGTAAATGGGTTTCCATTGATCTAAATACACATTGGCTTTTAATGAAATTTCAGAATTGGTACCATTGAATAATTTGGAAATATTGCCCCCTACACCAAATGAAGTGTAGTCAAATTCATTGGAAAAATGTAAATCGGCACCGACGATCCATTTTCGGTCATCACTACTATGGCTGTAACTCAATGAACCTGCTGCCAAGATATCTTTTTTGGAGGCACCTGAGGAAGCTTGCCAAGGTGATCCGTTGGGTTGTTGCGGTGTCTGATCCAAAACTTTATCATCGTCGTCGTCATCATCATCGTCGTCACCACCGGATGCTCCGGAATTAAAAGGATTGATGTTGCTGGAAGAAGCTGATGAATAGGCAGATATACCTACATCAACTGTTAATACATCATCGGCACTCAGTGGCATAGATACTACAATATTGGTTGCTGCATCTTGTAGATTTTCTTCTCCAATTCCACCCGATACCGAAGAATTGGAACCGTTTTGATTGTAACCGCTCATCAAAAATTCGATTTCGGTATTTTCCAAAACCCTTTTTTTGTAAACAATTGTATTATCCGATTCTTGTGCCTGTAATGTTGAAAAAGAGACTATAAATAAAAATAAAAATAATTTTTGCATATTGAAATTTTAAACTTTATACATGATACCTTAAACTTTAAACCTTAAACTAATTACATCCACATCCACCACCGGATTTTCCTCCGTTGGCACCTGAAGCAGCTTCACGATATACTTGGAAAGTGGTTTCATACTTTTCGACTGTTCGAGCCGAAAGTTTCATTTCAGGATCGTTGAGATTTTGTTTTTCGTATTCTTTCACGGAATTACAGGATGTAATACCTACTAGACCAAACCCAATGAAAAGGGTTTTTAGTGTTTTTTGTAACATGTTATTAAATTTTAGTTGTAATGAAATTGATTGACTTCTATGCCTTTGGATATATGTATTTTACCTTGATCATCAATGATAATGCATTCAATTCCTTCCAATTGGTTGATGAGATTCAAACCTATTTCCACCCCGAGAACAAAAACACCGGTTGCCAAGGCATCGGCAATTTCGGTATGTTTGGCAAAAACCGAAACACTTACCACACCTTGAGCCGGATAACCCGTTCGCGGATCGATAATATGTGCATAGCGAATACCATTAAAAACTACGTATTTTTCATAATTTCCCGAAGTTTCAATGGCTGTTTCTTCCAATGGAAAAAATGCAAAAACTTTTTCCTTATTGACCGGATTGATGATGGCAACCGTCCAGGGTTTCCCATCGGGTTGTTTGCCCCAAGAGGTAATATCGCCCGAAATATTAACCAAACCTGATGCATTGCCTGAAGCTAGTAACAATTGTTTGATGCGATCAGCAATATACCCTTGACCTATGCCACCGGTTCCGATTTTCATACCTTGTTTTTGCAAAAAAACCGTTGTGTCCTTTTCATTGAGAATCAGGTTTTGATAACCTACATTCTGAACCGAATTGCGGATGTTTTCTTCGGATGGCATTTCCTTCATACTTCCGTCAAACTTCCATATTCGATCCATGCCTGCCCATGTTACATCAAAGGCACCATCGGTAAGTTTGGAAAATTTTACAGATCGCTGCAAAAGCTCAAAAACTTCGGCGTGCACTTTGACGGGTTGTTTCCCTGCCTGTTGGTTGACCAAAGAAATATCGGAAGTAGGAATCCATTCTGAAATCAAATGTTCGATGCGTTTCAGTTCCTTTACAGACATATCGGCAAATTTTTTACCTTCCGTGCTATCTTTGACAACAACCGTGATTTCGTAAGGACTACCCAACAAAGTGTGTTTTTCTTGATACACAATTTGTGCCTGAATTGAAATCACAGTGAATAAAGTCAGTAAGTTAATCTGGATTTTCACAATTTTTGAGCCAATGTTTTTAACTTTTGAACATATTCGGAAGCTGTGATATTTTCATATCCCATCGAACCTATTACTTTACCATCGGGCGTAAGTACCAATACCAAAGGAAAAAGACCTCTTTTGTTGAATTTTTCGGCTAAAGCATCGTTTTCTTTTGTAAGCACATCCGATAGTTTGTTGGCTTTTTTTCTTGGAAAATCGGCTTTGTACAAAATCCATTGAGAAGCAGCTTCTTTTTTGAAAACATCCGATTGCCAGACATTTGTATCCAGTTTGATACAGGGTGCACACCAATCGGATCCTGAAAAGACCAAGATGATTTTTTTGTTTTCTTTTTTGGCTAAAGCTTTGGCATCTTCAAAATGAGATTGCCAAGTTTGTGCGGAAAGTTGGCTACCCAAAAAGAGCACAACCATCAACATTGAGATTTGTTTCATTTTAGTTATAGTTTTCGATTATATAAAAAACGAATTTAAAATTAAATATTGTTTGTTCAAATAAAAATAAAGTTGTTTTATAACATTAATTTGTAACTGATTCCGAAAACTATATCTATGAAGACCTCTAAATTTCAATACATAACGACTACAAAACTTTACGTTTCGATAGATTTTATGTTTGCAACAGATATTAACTTTTAACTTATCGTTTTAAACATAATTTATTACATTTGCCGCATCTAAAATAAAATAATCAAATTCTTATTTACGTTCATTTAATTAATAAATCAATCAATTTTAGTATTTTCAACCCTTATAATAATGTTTAATAACCTTAGCGAAAAACTTGACAAAGCGTTTCACATCCTCAAA
>DYMH01000004.1:41631-57157 GCA_020721645.1 Draconibacterium orientale | reverse complement strand
ATAAATTTGAATTGGTCGCAAATTGTATTGATTAAGTAAATAAGTCTATTTTTTTATACTGTCAAGTTGTTGTTTATATGGGAGTTTGGAAAATCCATCGTCTTTAACATTTTTCTTCTGATTTTCCCTTACTTTTTCAAGCATAATATAATTTTGTTGTTTTTTGGTTGTATCTTTTGCTATTGATTCAAAAGTTGTTTTATTTTCACTATTAATACAACTTAAAAATATGGTTACCAAAATTGTAAATACAATTATTTTTTTCATTCCGAAATAATATTTTTTTAATTATCCGAAGATATGGAATTTTAGTTCATTTTTTTATTCAATTTCCACTTTTTTTGCATCTTCATACAAAATTTCAATTCAAAAATCCGAAATATGAAAACTACAATCCTGATTTTTTTACTTTCAATAAGTTTGGCGTTGAGTTCGATACCGATTATCACTAAATTTTCGAAAACCGAAAAACAAAATCTACCGAAAAATCTGCAAAAATCCGAAACATTCGATTCCGTCCCTGCCCCGCCCGATTCGGTTCCGGCGTTATCGTTTACCGACGAAAACGGACAAAAATCGAAACTCCGCATGAACGAGCTCACAATCAATGTAGAAGTTCTCGGAAACATCGCCCGAACAACAATTGAAATGAGTTTCGAGAACAAAACCGACCGTGTTTTGGAAGGCGAAATCACATTTCCGCTCGGCGAAGGGCAAACCGTTACTCGATTCGCTCTCGATGTGAACGGTGCGATGCGTGAAGGCGTTGTGGTTGAAAAACAAAAAGGACAACAGGTTTTTGAAGCCGTCATTCGACAAAAAATCGACCCGGGATTGCTCGAAAAAACTTCCGGAAATAATTTCAAAGCCCGTGTATATCCTATTCCGGCAAACGGAAACAAACGCTTAATCATCGCCTACGAACAAGAACTCGTCGGCACTAAAAACGGGAATTTGTATTTGCTTCCGCTTCAATTCCGGGATAAATTAGACAAGTTTTCTTTGAAAGTTGAAGTGTTTAAACAGAAAGCTAAACCGGTTCTCGAACAAAACGAACTGACTAATTTCGAGTTCAAACAATGGAACGATTCCTACATCGCAAAAATTGAAAAAACCAATTACACAGCCGATAAACAAATTGGTTTCGCCTTGCCGCAAACCGATAATATTTATTCCGCTTTCATCGAAAAATCGACCCAAGCAACCGATGCCGATTATTTTTATATCAACCTGAAACCCGAAAAATATTTTGCCGAAAAACAGTTGCCAAAAAATATTTGTTTGTTGCTTGATATTTCAGCTTCTGCCGAAAAAAAAGATACTCTGAAAGAAATTGATTTATTGGACAAATATTTCAAAAAAATCAAAAATCTGAACGTTACTCTAATAACTTTCAGCAACGAAATCCACCTCAAATCGTCGTTTGAAGTGAAAAATGGCAATTGGAACGACTTGAAAGCCAATTTGTTGAATCCCATTTTCGACGGAGCAACTCAACTCGGCTGTCTCGACCTCACAAAAGTTTATGCCGATGAATACATTTTGATTTCCGACGGAATGTCGAATTTCGGTCGCTCAGAAATCGTTTTGGGAAAAACGCCGGTCTTCACAATCAACTCAACACAATCCGCCGATTTTTCGTATCTGAAATACATCGCAGCTTCTACCGGCGGACAATATATCAACCTAAAAAAAACAACTGTTGAGTTGGCTCTCAGCCAATTGTCGGAACAATCGTATCATTTTATTTCCGCCGATTTCAATTCAAACGAAGTTTTGCAAGTATATCCTTCCAAACCAAGCGATTTTACAACGAATTTCTCCTTGGCAGGACAATTGAAAAGCCCGGAATCGGAAATCACGCTCAATTTTGGTTTCGGCAGCAAAGTGTTAAAATCGGTAAAAATTCATTTATCAAAATCTGATATTATCACAGAAAGTAATCTTATAGGTCGCGTGTGGGCTGAAAAGAAAATTGCAGAACTCGACATGCTGCACGAAAAAAACAAAGACGAAATTACGGCTTTGGGTAAAAAATACACAATCGTTACACGCAACACATCGCTTATTGTTTTGGACCGTTTGGAGGATTACGTTCAATACGAAATTGTTCCGCCCGCTGAGTTACAGAAAGAATATTTCGAAATCGTTGAAAACAAGAAAACGGAACAAAATAATCTCGAAAACGAGCATATCGAGACAGTTGTAGGTTATTTCAACACTCGCATTGAGTGGTGGAATAAAGATTTTCCGAAAGAAAAGAAAATTGTTCAAAATGATAATAAAACAGAAGTCGGAAACGGAAATTACGTTGCACCTTCGGTAGTTGATTCTCTTTCAAGAGAAGAAATTAATTTTTCTATCACAGACGATGATTTAAGTGAAGTTGTTGTTTCGGAAGAAAGAGAACCAATTGTTGAGCAGGTTTTCGACAATGAATTTATTATTTCGGGTAAAAAAGATAAAGAAAAGGGCGAAGAAAGCCGCCAATCGAGCATCGAGCTCAATGCGTGGGATCCGGCAACGCCGTATATGACAAAAATAAAAGCCGCAGCACCCGAAAATCGATATAAAGAATATTTGAAACAAAAGAAAGAATATGGCTCCACGCCTGCATTTTTCTTAGATGTATCGAATTATTTCGAGAAACTCGGAAACAAGAAATTGGCTTTGCGTATTTTGTCGAATATTGCCGAAATGCAAACCGAAAACCACGAATTGATGCGTATTTTGGCTCATCGTTTGGAGCAATTGGAATATTACGATTTGGCAATTTCGGTTTACGAACAGGTTTTGAAAATTCGGGGCGAAGAACCGCAATCGTATCGCGATTTGTCGCTCTGTTTGGCTGCCGGTAAGCAATATCAAAAAGCTCTCGACATGATTTACGATGCCATAAAAAAACCGTGGGACAGTCGTTTTCCGGAAATTGAAGGAATTATGGCGGTGGAAATGAATCGTGTTATTTCTAATGCCGACGGGAAAATCGACATTTCAAAAATCGACAAGCGTTTGATAAAATCTATGCCGACTGATGTTCGTATCGTTCTCAACTGGGATACCGACAATTCGGATATGGATTTGTGGGTTATCGACCCGTTTGCCGAAAAATGTTATTACGGAGCTCCGCTTTCCTACACCGGCGGGCGTATGTCGCGCGATTTTACACGTGGTTACGGTCCCGAAGAATTTTTGATTAAAGAAGCTTTGACCGGAAAATATGTGATTCAGGCAAATTATTATGGTTCAACAGCTCAGCGAATTACCGGACCGACAACCATTTATCTGGAAATTTACACAAATTACGGGCGAAAAGGCGAGAAAAAACAAACAATAACCATGCAATTGGAATCGCAAGCTGCTGTTGTTGATATCGGCGTTTTGGATTTTAGTAAAAAAGAATAAAGATGCAAGACACAAGTATCAAGAAAAAACGCAAAATTTATAAAAATTAAATTTTGAAAAGGCAGCATGAGATTTTAGAAAATGATATTTCAGTAAAATCTCATGCTCTATTTTAAAAAGTTAATACTTTATCACATTCCACCGTCCATTGAGCAAATTCTTTCATATTGCTCAATTTTACACCTTCGATAAATGCAATTTTGTCGATACCGCGTGCTTCTGAACACCCCCCACAACTTTTCACTTCTCCGCCTTTATTGATTACTGATTTCAACATCCGTTCAATGTTATAATATCCATTTGGAGTCGTTTGATTCGGCAAACCGCAAAATACAGCATCAGCCAACAGAAATATTTTTATTTGACCCAATTCTGTATGTTCTTTTTGGAGAGTCATTGCCATTCGCAACGCATTATAAGCTTTTTCGGTTCCGTAAGGAGCATCGTTGATAATAATTAAAATTTTTTGCATTTTTTTGATTTTAGAAATAATAACTCATAATTTTAAAAAACGTTTTTTTCTGACTTCAAAAGACTGACAATATTTTTAACAAACTCATTTTTAACAATATAGCATGTTCTCGTTCCGTGTTTCTCAGGATATATAATTCCACTGTTTTTCAAAATTAATAAATGCTGTGATGATGTCGGCTGTGAAATATTCAAAGCATTCATAACATCTGTAACACAACATTCATCGTCCAACAAAACATCAACCATTTGTAATCTGATAGGATTGGATAAAGCCTTAAAAACTGCACTGTATTTCTCGTAATCAATTTTTTTCATCTTCATTGGGATTGAATTAAAAAACAAATATATTACAATATTCTAATATACTAATATTATAATTAAAAAAAATTGCTCAAAATAAATTTTTAGGAGCGAAAATTATTAAAAAGAGTCAAGATACAAGACACAAGTATCAAGAAAAAACGCAAAATTTATAATTTTCTTGATTCTTGCGTCTTTTATCTTGTGTCTAAATCAAAAATCCTGCGACTAAAACATCATCAATTTGCTCGTGATTTCCTTTCCACATGTGATATTCTTTTATAACATTTTCTTTTTGTTCACTCATCTGCTTTTCCGAAATTGAAAGGAGGAAAGTTCGCATTTGTTTTATCATGTATTTTCGGTTGTGTTTGCCTCCGAATTGGTCTTCAAATCCATCGGAAAACAGATACAATCGGTCGTTTTTTTGCAATTGCATTTTTTGCACCGAAAATGATTTTTCTTCGCGAATATGAATACCAACAGGCATTCTGTCGGCTTCGAGTTCTATTAATTCTTTGTTTCTGATAACAAACATCGAATTGAAAGCAGCTGCAAATTGCATTTCCAAAGTTTCGGTATCAATAATTATGAGCGACAAATCCATGCCGTCTCTTGTTTCGGCGTGTACTTCGTCTTGTCGAAGACTTTGAATGACTTTATTTTTCAGATTGTTGAGAAAAACATCACCCGTCAGTTTATGGATTTCTTTGGAATAATCGTTCAAAATTTCGTTGAAATACGAAATGCCGAGCATACTCATAAACGCACCCGGAACGCCGTGTCCGGTACAATCCACTGCCGAAAAAATTACAAATTTGCCTACTTTTTTATACCAATAAAAATCGCCGCTCACAATATCTTTGGGTAAAAAGAAAACAAAATGTTCGCGGAATATTTTGTCAAAATTTCCTTCAACCGGGAGCAGTGCGTTTTGTATTCGCTGTGCATAGCGAATCGAAGCTGTAATTTGTTCGTGTTGATGTTCGACTTTTATTTTTTGATTCGTAATTTCGATGTTCTGAAATTCTATTTCGTCTTTTTGTGTCGATATTTCTTCTTTTTGTTGTTTTAATTCTTCATTAGCTTCTGCTAATTTTCGATTTTGTTCTTCAATTGTTTTTTCATAACGCCGCCCAACCAATCGTGCCATAAATGTTGCCAAAAGTGCTGTAAAAACACCCAAAATCAAAAAACCGATACGAAATATTTTACGTTGATAATCAATCTCTTTGCGAATTGTAGCAATATTTTCGTGAACCAAAAGCATCGTACCCAAACCATCAATCGGTGTCATAAAAACAATATCCGTTTCGCCGTCCTCCCTATTAAAAAGTCCGCCGTGAGATTGTGCAGTTTCCAACACTTTATTCCATTCTTCGGTCTGCCCGTCCGATGAATTTTCAAACGTAAATGAAACCGGAAATTTCATGCCCACCATGTTCTTGTCCGGGTGGCAAACCAATTTCATTGAATCGTTTCCGTACATACACATAAAACCCTTGTCAGCATGAGTTCCCTCGATAGCGGTTTGAAAATCGCGGATTACATTTTCTTTTGAAACGCCTTGTTCCAAGCGGCTTTGAAGTATTTTTGCCATTCCTTCGGCTTGCCGTTTGTTCACATCAAGTTGTATGTTGATATATTTTTTCTGCATATAATTCAATGCAACAGTAACACCAAAATATCCAAACAATAGAACTGAAAATATAACTCCGACAAATGTTATTAAATAAAGTTTACTTTGCTTCATTTTGCTTATTTTATATGATAGGTTTAATTATTTTTTAACAAGGCTTTTTAGAAAATTGCAATTTCGATTCAAATTTTTTATAGATTTTTGTAGCTTCTTCGCACGAAATTTTATCTTTTAAAAATTCATAAATTTTCTGAACATCAAACTGTGAAATTTCTATATCGGCATTATTTATGTAATTTTTAAATTCCGATATAATTAATTTTTGCAATGTTTTCGGATAAACATCATATTTTTCAATCGTTTGGTTGATAATATCCGAAACATAAAACGCACTGCCAATTTCATCGGGATTTTGTTTTATATTGATTTTTTTGATAAAATCCGTCAATGTTTTTTCGTCTTTTATCGACAATAAAATATCAACAGCATTGCCAAGCAACATATCCGAAAATTCCGGAAACATTTGGACTGTGGATTTTGCTGTCGAAATTAAATCGTTGCGAATAGCGTCTTTCAACGGAATTGTTTTATTATCAAATCGTTTGATAAAATAATCGCGTGTATCGGAATTATCGTATTTCTCATTTTTAAACAATAAATCATCGGCATTGTGCAAACTTTTTTCATCGTTGATGCTGATAAGCAAATTCAAAGAAGGTGAAAATGTTGACAAATCGAATGAATTTAAATCTTCTATCTCCTCAAATATTTGTGAAATTGCTGTCGATTTCCACTGCGGCGAAACTTTTACGATTTCGGCAACTCGTTCCTGCGTAAAATGCAAAGCTCCTATTTCGTTGTACCAATTGTTAATCAAAAACAATTCATGTGCATTGCCCGGTTTCATGCCGGCAAGCAAATTTAAAAATGGCTGTGTACTGTAAACTGTATATTTTTGATTTGAATTTCCGTATTGAATTATCAATGTATCAAACAAAATATCATGTTCCGGAAAAATATTCCAGTCGATTTTATCGAAAGTCAAATTCGAGTTTACGGAATAGTCGGTTTTTGTTTTCACAAAATAAAATGTTCCGGAAGGAAACGCATTTCCTTTGTCCAAAAAATGAAAAAAATCCCAAACATTTCCTATTCTCCCAACTCCGAAATGACTTTTATCGGGCGAAAATTTCATCGAAAATTCTTTCAAACTGACTTCTAAATCGTGATTTTCTTCAACATAATATTCACAAATTTCTTTCAATTCAGGTCTATCTGCTATTTCCAAATTGTAATTTACCGAATACCAAACCGATTTATTGATTAAATTAGAACCGCCGCGCAAATTAAGTTTTCTGTTTGTACTTCGCACTTTATTTGCTGTAATACGAACTTTAACTCCGTCAATTCGGCGTGTTTCTCGTTCGTTGTCCACAATTTTTCGGGTTGTGCAACCGCCGCACGAACAATTGCAACCGTCCTGACAGCCGACTGCAAAAATTATCAACAACAAAAATATCAATAATTTATTCGTATGGGTCATATTTTAAAAGTTGAGTATTTTAAAGTAAGATATGAAACAAAATATAATATTTTTCTTAAAATCAAGTTTAAAGATACAAAAATATCTTATAAATCAAATATATTCAATAAAAAAGCCTCCGTTTCCGAAGGCTTTTTTTTTCTGTGTCTTGAACTTGTGTCTTGATACTTGTGTCTTGATACTTCTTACAAATACTTTTTCAAAGCACCCGAACGCTCGTTAAATTCCATAATTAACTCGTCCCAGCGATGAATTTGGTTGAACATCGTATCCCAAACCGTTCGGTCGTACCACAATTGGTCGAGTTCGCGCGGATCTTTTTGTTGTTGCTCAACCCAAGTGAAATATTTCAAATTATGAACAGCTTTTCGTTCTCTGTAATTCAGCTCTCGCATATTGTCGGTTCCTTGCCCGAATAAACATTTTTCCATGTCTTTCGCTGCCTGAATCTCGTTGTATGCACCGCGTTCGGCTTCCAATTCTTTTACTCGCGATTGATACATTTCGGCGGCATCGGTTGCCATCGTAATTATGAAATCGTCCGATGTCATTTCAAAATATTTTGCTGTTTTAATAGCCGACAGCAAATTTCCGATTCCCGAAATTCCTAACAAATCCAAAACTTTAATAAATTCTGCTTCAACGCCGGCTGCTTTCAAATATTTTTGTCCTTCCGGTTCGTTGAACAATCTCAGAAGTCGCATTGTATCTTCATCGTCGATAGCTGTTACGGCATCAGTATTTTTTACGTTGTGAATCCACGGAATGTGTTTATCGCCGATTCCTTCAATTCGATGTGCACCGAATCCGTTTTGCAAAATTGTAGGACATTGAAGTGCCTCGGAAGCAACAACTTTAATATGCGGATATTTTGTTCGTAAATAATCGCCAACCGCAATTGTTCCTGCCGAACCGGTTGCGGAAACATAACCGGCAAACCTGCTGTTTTTAGATTTCAGCATATCATAAACTTCCTCAACAGCCGCACCCGTAATAGTATAATGCCAAGCCGAATTACCAAACTCATCGAATTGATTGAAAATAACAGCTTCCGGACGTGTTCGACGTAATTCCCAACATTTGTCGTAAATTTCTTTTACGTTCGATTCGCTTCCGGGAGTTGCAATCACCTCAGAACCAACTTGGTCGCGCAACCACTCAAAACGTTCGCGGCTCATTTCTTCGGGCAAAATTGAGATGGATTCCGTTTTCATGATTTTGGAATCGAAAGCTCCGCCGCGGCAATAATTCCCGGTCGAGGGCCACACGGCTTTGTGAAAACTCGGGTCAAATTCACCGGTAACAATTCGCGGAACCAAGCAACCGTAAGCAGCTCCAACTTTATGAGCACCGGTGGGAAACCATTTTCCTATCATCAATACGATTTTTGCATCAACACCCGAAACAGATTTCGGGACGACAACAAAATTCGGTTTTCCGAACAAACCGCCTTTTTCGGTCGGTTCGTTTTTCCAAGTGATGCGGAATAAATTTAATGGATTGAAATCCCACAATCCGATTTTTTTCAGCTCGTCCTGAATTTTTTCGGGAATCAATTCCGGATTTTTTTGTTGTGCAAATGTGGGCAATACGATGCCTTCTTTTTTGTACCATGCTACGGCGTTTGCCAGTGCTTTTTCGTTGGTAATTTTGTCGATAGGTTTAATCATTTCTTGTTATTTATCAATGGTTTCTCTAAATTCAGAAGTAAATTTGTTTAAAAAAGAGCATAAAGATATGAATTTGATTGAAGATGAAAATGTTTTATCGAAAATAATGACAAAAAATTATTTTTATACTTCTAAACCCTTTTTTTTAAAAATATTTTTTTTTAATAAAGACTTATTTATATTTGCATCGTTAAAATAATCAAATGACAACAAAAACTCAAAATAATAACCGGTGGTGGCTATCCTTTTTAAACAACAGGAAAGTCTATCGGTAGTTATATAAATTTATATTTCAAAAAGCCGTAGGATTTTCCTACGGCTTTTTTTATAAAATAAAATTATTATGATAACAATAAATAATACATATTCTTGGCTTTGGTGGCTTTTTCTTATTCTAAGAAATAGTGAAATCCTTGCGTGATAAATAATTGTAAATTATAACATACGCCGTAGGTTTTCCTTCGGCGTTTTTTTTTCATTAAATAATTGAAAAGATGAAACATTATATTCTTAAATGGTTGAACAAAATTATTGATTTATAATATTGATTTTCAGAATTACGTAATCGGAAATATTTATTTGTATATGTTAATGTACATATTATTATGAAAATCAAATTATTACTTCATTAACAATTAATAATTAACCATTATTTATTATGCTTTATTAATTTACAATTCAATCAAAATTTCAAAATATCTTAAAAAATAACAAAATGACAACAACACAACACCCTGAAATTAAAGTCGATGAAAAAGGATTTTTTGGTCAATTCGGCGGCTCTTTTGTTCCCGAAATTTTAAATGACAAGTTCAAAGTTTTGTACACAAATTTTCTTGAAATGATAAACGAACCAAGTTTTGAAAAAGAATTTATGATGTACTTAAACGACTATGTTGGTCGCCCTTCACCTTTATATTATGCACAAAACCTGTCAAAATATATCGGAAGCAAAATCTATCTGAAACGCGAAGACCTAAACCACACAGGTGCCCACAAAATTAACAATACTATCGGGCAAATATTATTAGCAAAACGCATGGGTTACACAGAAGTGATTGCCGAAACGGGAGCCGGACAACATGGTGTTGCAACTGCAACTGCGGCTGCACTTTTTGGAATGAAATGTACTGTTTTTATGGGTCGCACCGATTACGACCGACAAATGATGAATGTAAACCGAATGAAACTTTTGGGTTCAGATGTTTTTGCCGTAGAACAAGGCGACAAAGGGCTGAAAGATGCTGTTGATGCGGCTCTCGGATATTTTATCGAACACCCGAAAGTGTATTATGTGCTTGGTTCTGCTGTCGGTCCGCACCCTTATCCTTCGATTGTGCGTTATTTTCAAAGCATTATCGGAAAAGAAGCCCGACAACAAATCATTGCCAAAGAAAACCGTTTGCCCGATTCGTTAATTGCCTGTATTGGTGGTGGTTCCAATGCAATTGGACTTTTCAGTGCGTTCTTAGACGATAAAGACGTGAAAATTTATGCTGCCGAAGGAGGAGGCGAAGGTTTAATTTTAGGTAAAACAGCTGCAACCCTCAGTCTGGGTAAAGCGATGGTTTTTCAAGGTTCATATTCAATTGTTCTTCAAGACGAAAATGGAAATGCTGTAAAATCACATTCAATTGCTGCCGGTCTCGATTATCCGGGTATCGGTCCCGAACATGCTCATTTGCATAACATTAAGCGTGTTCAGTACATTCCCGTTACCGACAATGAAGCAGTAGAAGCTCTTAAACTTTTATCTAAAATCGAAGGGATTATTCCGGCAATGGAATCCGCTCATGCCGTTGCTTTGGCTGCAAAAATCTTGAAAAACAAAAATGAAATAACAATTCTAAATCTCTCGGGGCGTGGAGACAAGGATGTTGAAAGAATATCTGCTGATTAAATTTTAAAAAACCGGTAAACAAAATTGCCGGTTTTTTTTATTTTTTTCATAAATTATTCGAGTAATCGATACATTAATTTATATTTTCAGGATACAAATCTGTTAATTTATTCAAAAACACACTCATTTTTACTGCATTTACAAGTGATATTTCTTTTACTGATTTATCAAATATTTTAACATCTTTTACTCTAAAATCTGTAATTTGAATACTAACAGCAAAATAATGTGTTTTATACAAATAAAAATCTCCCGAACGACTGAGTTCGTAATTCTCTTTTTTATTTCGATATAATATCGTTGTTAAACCTGCTGTTTTTTCGATAAAATAACCTGTTTCTTCTTCCGAAAAACTACTGTGTGTAAGATAAAATTTAGGCTTATCTTTGTACGGAGCACCGGAAGTGGGGCAAAAAGTATCACAATTGCCGCATTCGTTACAAAAATTTCCGATATTGATAATTTGATGTTTTTGCGAAATTTCAAATATACTGTCTTCTTCAATTTGTGATTTTCCGGCAGTATCAACAATAATTTTTTGTAAATTATATTTTACAGGATTCATTTCAAAAGAGTAGTTTGCTCCATTAGGGCAGACTGTTGTGCAAATATTACACACTTCATCACACAACAAACAACGAGAGGCTTCTTCTTTCAATTCCGCATCGCTCATCGGAAATTGTACGACATTAAAATTATGTCGATTGGAAAGTGAGGTTTCACGAACCGGAATACCGAATTGTCGAACCGATTTCTTAACCATCAACTCATTCAAACCAATTTCTTTTTGTATTTGAATATTGGACACAGAATTTTGTTTTTCATATTTTTTGCGAATTTCCTGTGCCGCAAACCTTCCATCGGCAATAGCTTTGATAATTGTTGCCGCACCGTGATGTGCATCGCCGCCGATAAAAACATTTTCAATTTGTGTTTCAAACGAACCGAACTTGGTTACTAATTGTTGTTTATCTTTAATAAATATATCCAAATCTTGCCCAACAGCCGGAATCAAGGTATCAAACTGCATTTCAAATTCCGACCCCTCAATTATTACAGGGCGACTTCTGCCCGATTCATCTTTCTCTCCGGCTTGCATTCGGTTCAAAACTAATGAATATAAACTTCCGTTAATCGATTTAATTTCTTTAATATCAACATGTTCTAAAATTTCGATACCTTCTTCGAGTAAAGATATTATTTCTTCTTGGTCGGCAGGCATTTCTTTTTTAGCACGTCTGTAAATAATTTTTACCGATCCATTTTCATGTATCAAACGTTTTGCTGTTCTGGCAACGTCCATCGCTGTATTTCCACCGCCCATAACTGCAACATTTTGCCCCAAAAATTCACAACCGCCTGTTTTAACTTCTTCTAAAAATTTCAAAGGGTCAATAATTCCTTCAACATCTTCGCCTTGCAAACCTACTTTTCGTGCCGATTTTGCACCGACTGCCAAATAAAGATATTGATTTTCTTTTCGCAGTTTCTCGAACATATCAAAATCAACAGGTGTATTATAATTGATTCTGACTCCTGACTTTTCAATTCTTTCAATATCCTGATTCAATGCACTTTCAGACAATCTAAATGAAGGAATGGCAAAAGCAACCATTCCGCCGGCACGACTTTTTTCTTCGTAAACTAACACATCAAAACCTGCCCGCGACAAAAAGTAAGCACATGATAATCCCGACGGTCCTGCTCCGATAACGGCAACTTTTTGTCCGTTTTTTTCTGTTTGTGGAACAGGCTGTATCACTTCATTCTTATCTGTAATAAAACGTTTTACATCTCTTATTCTCAGACTGTTATCATAATTTATGCGTGTACATTTTGTCTGGCATTCGTGGTCGCACACCATTCCGGTAACACCCGGAAACGGATTTGTTTCGAGTATTACTTCAAATGCCTTCTCAAACTCCCCACGTGATGCGTAATACATATAATCCGGTATGCCTTGATTTGTTGGGCATGTATCTACGCACGGAGCTGCAATACAATCAAATTCTTCAAGCTTTCGCTTGGTTTTTATTGAAATATCTTTAATTTGCACACGCTTATATCTCTCATTTTCAATAACTTGCTCAGCATAACGTGTAAGATTCCTTTTTTTGGCTTTCGATAAATCTTTTTCTCCGCTTGATGTCGAAAGAATATATTCATCACAGGTTTTTGAATTATGTTTTCCGAAGGCATTTCGTAATTCGCTCACATATTGACTTAAACGCCCATAACCTCCGGGTTTGAGCAAATCCGAACATACGGTTACCGGATTCAAACCACAAGCGATTAGGTCTGCGGTATTGAATGCATCTGCACCTCCCGAAAACGAAATATCCAAAGTTCCGCCAAAATCGCTTTGTAACTTTGCCGCAGCATTCACCGAAATTGGGTGTAATGCCCGTCCGCTCATGTACATCATTGTATTTTCTTTGCCAAAAACGTCCTTGTTATTGACAGATTCAAGTGTATTTGTCATTTTTAATCCGAAAAACAGCTTATGTTCGGTAGCTTTTCGTTGTAAACGGGAAATCATGGCGATGGCATCGGAATATTTCAAATCGTGTTCAAAAGCCAAATCCGGTATTTCGGCGTTAAAATTACATTTATCTTTCAAAATGTACCGCAATTTTTCAGGACCGATTAATGTTGGATTCAATTTAACAATTGTGTGTAAATGGTGTTCTTCCAGCAAATAATTAGCAATATCTTCAATTTCATCGGCAGGACAGCCATGCATGGTCGATAAAGTAATATTGTCGGAAATGGTATCCGGAATTGTAAGATTTACGATGTTGGGATAAATATTTTTTAATTTTTCAATTTTAGCGTCTTTTTCCGTTTTACAATTAGACATTTTATTTAGAAATATTTGGACATTTTTATTTTTTATGCCAAGCATGTTATACCCAACACTCATATTGAAAATTGCACCGTGATGCGGAAATTTTAAAAAATCGGCTAAAATATGCATCAAAATCCACGCATTCAAATATTCGTCATAACTTTTTTGAAGCTTTAATTCCTGGGACCACTCGCAATTATAACCTTCATCTTGCATATCAATACATGGTTTCGGTATTTCGAGTTCATCAAGAGTTTGAACTGTTTTCAATTCGATGTAGCGTGCACCTGTTATCCACGCCATCAGAATATTTTGAGCCAGCTGGGTATGTGGTCCTGCGGCAACGCCAAGCGGCGATTCTAAAATCTTTGAAAACCGAACAGTTTTAAAACCGTCACTTGGTTTGGGTGTAAAAAACAGCTCTTTCTGGATTCCGAAAAAACTGCCGTTACGAATTTGGTTTAATGATATTTGCGTTAAAGTTTCAAGTGATAGCGGGCTAAAAAAATCTGACATAATATATTTTGATTAAATTATTGATAATTACCTATAAGTGAGAGCTGCTAAGGTAAAGAAAAAAATAGAAGTTAAAAAATAACGTAGATAGAGTTGTAAATTTTTGTAGTTTTATTGATAAATGAAATTTTAAGTTGTTGAAAAAATATAATAAACTCTGTGTATTCTTTTACCGGAATTATTAAATCTTTTAAAATGAATGATGTGTAACTATTTAATGTAATTTAAGTAATATTGAATGCAAACCGTTAAATATGATGATTTTTCTTAATAATAAAACGAAGTTCGCCACTTTGTAACTTTTCCCACGTAAAAAATCGATATATATCTAATTGCCGACAACAAATCGGAATATTAAATTCTCATTAAGTTAAAAATCGATAATAAATAAGCATAATTTATTGAATATCAGCACATTACATAATTTAAGCATTTTTTTACCTTATTTTAAAATTATATTATATCTGTAACATGCTGAAATTAAACTACTTAAAGTTTTTAAAATTATAAGCTCTCACCAATTATCTTGATGATATTAAATATAAAATCGAAAAAATCGTTTACTAATCCGTGTATTTAATTTATATCATTGAACATAATTGATTTTATTATACGAATTTTGAAAGAGATTAAAATAGTACCACATGTAGTTTACATTTGTAAACACTAACATAATTTACATTTGTAAACTGCCTACAATTTCATATCTATTCCTTTATATCGCTTATTATAAGTTAGTTACACTGAATAGTATTGGGTACAATTACGAAATGTAATCTTATATAAAGCTCTAAAATACGCTAAAAATTATATCAAACGAACATTAGTTAACATTTTGAGTAAGCTGAAACGACCAAATCGGTAAAACTAAAATCTATGATTGTGTAAAGACTTATTATAAATATGTGTCCCGGTAACAAAAACGGCTAAATAAAGACTATATTTCTTTATATCAATAAATTACACGTCTTAATTGAAGTAGTTAATAAAGGTTAGAGATGAATACATGGACAAAAAGCCCTGAATTGCCTTAATTTTAAATATTATTCTCTTAAAACCAGTAATTTAACCCAATTTACATAAAGTAAATTTGCATGACTGAATAAAAAATGATATTTTCAATAATAATTCAAACCAAAATCTAAATTAAGGCTCTATTCCGGACGTTTTACAGTAAATCGGGATTTCGAAACAAAGCGAAACTGTTAGCGATGAATAAACCAATACGTAC
>DYMH01000004.1:0-41531 GCA_020721645.1 Draconibacterium orientale | reverse complement strand
CAATACGTACTGCAAAAAATTATAGAATTTCGTCAGCCCTTATGTACTCACTCATTTTGCATCACTCAAACAAAGGTAATATTAGAACTACAAATTAAATATTGATTACAAATACAAACCTTTTAATGAACTGATAAAGGCAATAAGAAATGTTTTTTATTTAAAAGCAGGAGGTCTCATAACCGGACGATTTTATAGTTTTAATTTATTGGTACTTATATAAACGATGGTTCGTAAAAGAGTACAAAATTTAATATTATTAAACGCCATACCTCAATTATACTAAAAACGGTTTATTTGTTTACTTTTGGATGTTTGTAAGTAATTGTTATACAGAATATTAAACACATTACCACATCAAATAATCAAACAATCATAGTATATCAATGTAGTGTGTTTCAATGTAAGACTTTTATCATTTACTGTTTATTAAATCAATAAAAATATTTACCGAACTATTAATAAACTATTTCGTAAATAATTTCACAAAAAGTAAACACCATTAATCTACGAATTTTTTTCAGTTTACTTATGTAAACACTTATTGATTTCAGTTAAATTTCACGACATTACAATTGTAAATACAAATTAATACACGAATATTTTACTCTACTCCTATTTACATCTTTCAAATCTGCACTCACACATATTAGAAATATGAAAATATAACATTGTATTTTGAGAACATCAAAAATAATTCAATTTCAATAATTAGCCGGTCAATTGTTGATAAGTTTTTACCCATTGTTCGTAACATACTCAATAAAAATTAATTAAATACCAATATATATTTGTAAATTTGAATTTATAATACAAATAACATTTACCACTTCAAATATTTCATAAATTTTAATAGATTTGATTGTAATTTTTGTAGTTTACAATTGTAACCATTAACTCTTAATTATGGAAATCAAAGATAGAATAATACTCATCATCGAAGCCGAACAGTTAACATCTTCCAAATTTGCAGATGTTGTGGGTATACAAAGGTCAAGTATTTCGCACATTTTGTCGGGAAGAAACAACCCGAGTTTGGAAATTATACAAAAAATTTTGACAACATTTGGAACTCTGAACTCAGAATGGCTCCTCTTTGGGCGTGGTCAAATGTATAAAAATCAACACGATCGAAAACTTTTTGAACAAGAAATTACACCTGTAATAGAACCTGAAATATTTCAAAAAGTTGAAATCCAACCAAGTACTTTTCTCCAACAAAAAATTGAAGATTCACCCACAAATTCAGTTGACAAAAAAATACCAAAAGAAATAATTTCGGAAAATACAAATGAAAATAATTCAAATGATTCATCATTTTCCAAACCAATAAAAACTACGGAAAGCAAAACCGAAAAAATAATAATTTTTAATTCCGACAGAACTTTTACTGAATATTTCCCAAGTTAATATTTTAATATACATATTGTACAGTAAACTATACTTGAATTTCGTAAATACCTTTAATACAGTCACTTATGATTGTATTTTTTTTATTTTTTATAACTTTTTGTTTCTTTGTTCAATTTTAGCATTTATTTCAATACAGCTTCTATTTTATCGCATCGAGATTCATATAAATAATAACGACACTAAGGAAAGGGCAGAATACAATATTCTCGTTGAGTTAAGCAATATCCACAAATTATATTACTTTTTTTGGCAAAAAACACAATATTTTGCATATTTGTCTAATTATTAATAACACAAAGTACATCATACTTTACAACCCATTATCTTATGACACGTAACACAAACTTAATTAATAATTGGACTTCGGAATCTATCAAAGAATTACTTAATTCAAACAACTCTTACAAAGAAGGGATGAAACTTTTTGCAGCATATCTTGCTTCCAAAGGCTGGAGTGCCAGAAAAATGGAAGGTTTGTTTGACATTAGCTTTAAACAAATCACAATTTGGTTGCACGAATTTGACGAATTTGGCGAAATAGGTCTGAAAGAAAAACCAAAGCCCGGAAGAAATTCTAAAATTGACGAAGAACAAAAATTAGAACTTAAACAAATTATTGAAAATCAACTTCCTATCGATTTTGGTATTAATCAATCCAAATGGAAAGGTGAAGCTGTTGCTGTGCTGATTGAACTAAAATTTGGAATCATTTACAAAAAAGCACAAATTTACAATATTATCAATTCTTTAAATATTTCAATACCTGACTAAATACACAAAACTCCTGTTTATGAATCTTTACAAAAATTTTACCCGAAAATTTCTATTTCACTTTCAACCTGAAATTGCACACAAAATAACTTTTGCAGCTTTAAAATCTTTAAACTATTTGCCTTTCGCAAGAGTTCTGTTAGAAAAACAATTTACAAGTTCAACCGATAAAACATTAACCACAGTTTTCGGAATACAATTTCCCAATCCGGTAGGACTTGCTGCCGGCTTGGATAAGGATTCCGAAATTTTTGATATGCTCGGATATTTAGGTTTTGGTTTCGTGGAAATTGGTACCGTAACCCCGAAGCCGCAAGCCGGAAACCCTACTCCTCGCCTGTTTCGACTGATTCAGGATTCGGCTTTGATAAATCGAATGGGATTTAACAACAAAGGACTTGATTACACTTGTAAAAAATTATCAAAAAAAAAATCGAACATTATCATTGGCGGAAATATCGGCAAAAACAAAATTACTCCAAACGAATCGGCGTTTGAAGATTATATAATTGGATTTGAAAAACTTTTTGCGTTTGTTGATTATTTTACGGTAAATATCAGCTCTCCTAACACACCAAATCTCAGGGATTTACAAGAAAAAGAGCCTTTAAAAAATCTATTATCCGAATTACAAAAGTTAAATTCACAAAAACCGGTTCGGAAACCGATATTGCTGAAAATATCTCCCGACTTAACATTCGAGCAAATTGACGACATACTCGAAGTTATCGCCGAAACTAAAATCGATGGTATTGTTGCAACAAACACTACGATTTCACGCGAAGGGATAATCTCCGAAAAATCGGAAATCGAAAAAATCGGGAATGGTGGTTTGAGCGGCAAACCATTAAAAAATAAAGCGACTGAAATTATTCGATACATAGCCGAAAAAACCAAACATCGTTTACCAATCATTGGTGCCGGAGGAATTATGACGCCGGAAGATGCCATGGAAAAAATTCAGGCAGGTGCTTGGTTGATACAACTTTACACCGGTTTTATTTACGAAGGTCCGGAATTAATCCAAAAAATTAATCAAAAAATTTCTGAAAATAAATAGTTGAAAGATTTAAAAGAATTACACCTCAAATTATTTTTTTGCTGAGTTTTAGATTTTAATTTATTTTTCTTATCTTATACAAATTATTGAACAAAAAAACCACGAAAACTCTGCATTGAGAAAATTTAAAAAAATACTTTATAGTTTTATATTTTCCACAACTCTGGCTATTGTTGCGATAATTTTTGTTTTTTTTAAGTCGTCGTATTTCCAAACATTTGTACTCAAACAGTTTTTGTATCAAATTTCAAAAGAAAACGGGTTTGTGTGTTCTGTAAAATCGGTGAATGTTAATTTCTTCAAAACTTTTGAAATAATCGATTTTATTATCTATGATACTAATAATGACACACTTGCATATATTCACAAGATAGAAATCGACATAGATTCTCTTATTTTATCCGAAAATCGGTATTTTTTATCCAAAATCTCAATAGAGCATGCTATTATTAAAACATGTATCGACAGCACTAACATTCCTAATTATAATTTTTTAATACAACGTTTTTTTTCTACAAAAAACGAAAATCACACAATAAAAAAATCAACTAAACTCATTGTGTGTAAAAACATATATTGGAATGATTTGTCCTTTGAATTTTTGAATAAAACGAAAAAATACGATTCTCTTGAATACAAAAATAAATTCAATCCCAACGAGATTATCTTATTAAAAAGCGATAATTTTATCGAAAATTTCAGATACGAAAATAATATTCTAAACTTTAAAATATGTAAATTATCATTTACTGAAAGATGTGGTTTCGTACAGGATAATTTTTCATGCGAAGTAAATATATCAAAATATTTAGTAAACATATTCGCAATTAATTATACGACAAAAAATAGTAATATTACAATCGACACTTTGTCGTTTTATTATTCTAACAAAACAACAAATAATGAATTAAACAAGATTTTAGGTTTAAAAGCAGCTCTGAGTACTAAGGACTTGACATATTTCTCGTCAGAAATCCTTGAACGTAAAGAAAAAATCCATTTGTACTCAGATATAAAATGGAATAATGATAAAATTGACATTCGGAATCTTTCATTATATAGTTCAAAATCAATAGATTTAAAAGGCGATTTGACAATTTGCAACTACCAAAATACAGATTCAATTACGTTTGAATCGAATATATCGGAACTAAATACTTCGGCAAAAGGAATTTCGCAAATTGCTTACAAAAAAATTGCAGATTTGCACTTGGATACAATTACAAATTTGACAATGCTCGATGAAATTGTGTTCAAAGGAAAAGTTACAGCTTCAATACTTAAACAAAAAATTGATGGAAATATTTACACCAAAAATCAAAGTTTCAAATTCACGGTATCTGCTGTTTCGGATTCATTATACAATAACACATCTGTTATATTATTATTAAACAGTAAATTTGTAAATCTCAAATATTACAAAAATGATTTTCCTGTTTTCTGCTTCGACATAAATTCTAAATCCGAATTTTCACTTCATCATGGACAAGTATGGAAATTAGACAGTCGGTCGAACTATAAAAAAATTGGTTTCTCAAATTTCGGACTATCAAATTTTCAAGTTAATCTTAAAATGCGAAATCGGATTTGGCATGTTCAAACCAAATCGACAGACAGTAGCATCAGTTTTGTGGGTGATGCGGAAATTGATTTGTCGAAAAAAAAACCGAGCATTTCATTTTCGGCAAATTTTGACAAACTTCGTTTTATTTCCGAAAAAATTCGGAGCGATTCGATGCCGGAATTAAAAGGATTTTTAGAGGGATATTTTGAAGGAAATACGATAGATGATTTTGTCGGAAATTTGGGAATTTCGGATTGTGTTCTCAGAAAAAATAAAGACTCTGTCTTATTAAAAAGTTTGATTTTCACAAGCGAAAATTCAGGACACGAGCGGATTTTGAATATCGAATCGGATTTCGCAGATGTTGATATTCGCGGAAATTTTCAATTCAAAGACATATTGCATGTTTTGCATCTTTTTATTTCCGATTATTTGCCGACTTTTAAAATTGCAAAAGAAGATACTTTTAGCCAAAAAGAATACAAATTGCGAATTTTAAATATAACTGCAGATTTAAAAAATCCGGAAAAACTCAATGCACTGTTTTTTAAAGATTTTGCGTTGAGTGATAAAACGCATCTCGAAGCATTTATTAGAACAAATGACGCCAAATTAGACTTCTTTTTACATGTTCCTTTGCTTAAATCTGATGTTTTAAACATAAAAAATTTAACTGTTAAATCATACACTGAAAATAAAAAACTTTTTGCAAATGCAGAGTGTCAATTTTATGATACAGCCCGAAAGTCTAAAATTAATAATCTGTTTTATTCCGGAATTGTACACAACGACAGTATTTTGTCGGTACTGAGTTGGCACAATAACGATTCACTTTCTCTGGGCGGCGATTTTTCGGCATTAACACATTTCAAAAAAAATTCCGACAGCTCGATTGTTTCAATTACCGATGTTTTGCCAACACAGATAAATATAGCCGATTCGGTTTGGAACATCGGAGGCACTACAATATTTTTCGATGGCGAAAAAATTTCTGTAAATAAACTGCGGTTTGCAAATAACAAACAATCTATCGAACTCCAAGGAATTGTTGGAAATAAAAAAAATGATGAATTGCAATTGCATTTTGTAAACCTTCAAGTCGGTCAAATTTCTAACAGTATCAAATCGCAATATTTTCAGATTGAAGGAAATGTCAATGGTGAATTGAATGTAAACAGTATTTTGAAAAATCCTAATTATACTTTTGTTGGGTCCATTGAGAATTGTACAATCAACAATTCTGATTTCGGGAGCATTTCAATTGTTACGGAACAAGACACATTACATCAAAGACTTAATGTTTTTATAAATTCAACAAAAGATAAGAACAAAATCACATTAGAAGGTTATTATTTTGATAATCAAGAAATAAGATTGAATGCGGTTTTAAAACAAATTGATTTAACTGTAATTCGCTCGGTATTCGATAAGGAAATTGAAATCGAAAATGGTGAAGCATCAGGGAATATTGAATTTTTTGGGAAACCGGACAGTTTGCAGTGGTCGGGCACCTTGTCGGTTCAAAATGCCGCTGTCCACGATAAATATTTAGGCACGGATTTTAAATTTTCAACACTCATTGGGTTGGACAACAATCAAATTCTTATTTCCGAAACAGAAGTATTTGATAAACAAAATAATATCGCACATTTTACGGCAAATGCGATGCACGAAAATTTCAAAAATTTGAAATACAATTTACATTTCGATACAGAAAAATTTTCTGTGTTGAACACCGGAAATTCCGATACGTCTGATTTTTACGGAATCTTGTACGCTTCGGGTTTTGCTGATTTATCGGGAGATATGACCCGGACAACCGTCAAGGCGGAATTTACAAGTTTACCGGAATCGGAACTCTTTATCAAGAACCAATCGAACTCTGTTGCTGAAAATGCCGATTTTATTGAATTTACAAACGTCATTGAAAAAAAGAATATCAAAAAACAAACACAACTATCTAATTTACAATTAGATATGATATTAAACATCTCTCCGGAGTCTAAATTTCACTTTATTACCAATCCCGCAACAAACGACCAAATCTATACACAAGGCATTGGAAATTTACATTTTAACAGCGATAATTACGGGAATTTGAACATTTACGGTGATTACGAAATATTAAAAGGAAAATTCGATTTTACAATTGAAGGTCTCTACGGGAAGAAATTTGACATACAAAGCGGCAGTAAACTTTCGTGGACAGGTGCAACGCTGAATCCGAGTTTAGATATTACAACATTTTATAAACTTCGGAAGGTGAATTTGTATGATTTAACTCTCGATGAAACTCAAAGACAACTGCAAATTCCGGTAAACTGTTATATTTATTTAACAGAAAATATGTCGAATCCGAACATTGAGTTTGGTGTTGAAACACCGGATAATGATAAAAATATTGAAACCATGCTTCAAAATTTGGAAGAAGACGAAATAAATAAACAATTTTTATCTTTGATACTTTTAAATCGTTTTCGTCCTTTGCCCGGAATTGTGAAATCAACTCAACAGGGACAAGATAAAACATTCACGGCAAGTGATATTTTATCGGGGAGAATCGGCTCAGAACTTTCGGTGTTAGAACATGATTTAGATGTAGGTATCAATTATCGGCAAAATCCATTGCAAAAAGGTGAAGAAATTGAGCTCGATTTCACAACCGGATTTTTTAACAATCGAGTTGAAATAAACGGGAATATTGCAACCGGAGAATTTCAAAATTCGACCGGAAATATTGTCGGAGATTTTAATGCCGAAGTAAAACTTTCAAAAAACGGGCGGCTGAAAATTAAAGCGTTTAATGTTTCAAATCGGTATCTGTCTTACGAAACAGGTCCATATACACAAGGATTTGGATTCTTTTTCAGAACTGAATTTGACCGAATTTTTAAATTTCAAAAATCAGAACATAAAAAAGATACACTTAAAACTAATTCTAATAAATGATATGCTGTTCGACAAATTCATTAAATATATTGAAGACAATCGATTATTTTCACAAGAAACGGAAATTTTAACAGCCGTCAGCGGCGGAGCCGATTCAATTGCTTTGCTGGATTTATTGATTCGGGGAAATTTTCGATGTTCAATTGCACATTGTAATTTCAATTTACGCGGAGAAGAATCTGATGCCGATGAAATATTTGTGATGGAAACTGCTGCGAAATACAATATTAAATTTTGGGGAACAAGTTTCGACACGGCAGAATTTGCACGTTCGGGAAAGTATTCGATAGAAGAAGCCGCAAGAATATTGCGTTATGAGTGGTTTGAAAAAATCAGAAACGAAAATCGCTATCATTTCATTGCCACAGCTCATCATGCCGATGACAATGCCGAAACGTTTTTGATAAATCTCATTAAAGGAACCGGTATCAGAGGGATTTCGGGTATTAAGAATGTAAATAACAAAATTGTTCGCCCATTGTTATTTGCACATCGCGATGATATTGAAAATTATTGCTCACAAAACAATTTACACTATCGAACCGATAAAACCAATTTTGAAACAAAATACGTTCGCAATAAAATTCGTCATAAAATTGTTCCTCTTTTCGAGGAAATAAATCCGAATTTCAAACAAACAATGAGAGCAAATTTGCTGCGGTTTTCGGAATTGGAAAAAATATATTTTGAAGCTGTTGCAATAGCCGAAAAAAAATGCGTT
This sequence comes from Draconibacterium orientale, assembly GCA_020721645.1. GTDB lineage: Bacteria > Bacteroidota > Bacteroidia > Bacteroidales > JAADGE01 > DYMH01. The sequence continues at coordinate 33,053 of DYMH01000004.1, read as the reverse complement.
TCACATGACAAATTGTTTACAAAAATCAATATCAACGAACTCAAAAAAACACAGGCACCTCACTCCTATTTGTTTGAATTTTTACGCACGTTTAACTTTAATTCAAGTATTTGCGATGATATTTTTGATAATTTGGAAACAAATTCGGGCAAACTTTTTACATCATCAACACACGAAGCTATTAAGGACAGAACGGAAATCATTGTCAGAAAAACAGTTCCGAAACAGATTACAAAATTACTGATTCAATCTATTGATAATAAAGTTGATACTTCTTGCAATTTACATTTTGAAATTTTCGACAAACCGATGAATTTCCAAATAAGCCCGGATACAGAAATCGCTTTGTTAGATGCCGATAAAATTCGATTTCCAATTGTTATCAGAAATTACGAAGAAGGCGATTATTTTTATCCCTTGGGAATGAACAGGAAAAAGCTGTTGAGCGATTTTTTTATCGATTTAAAAATGAATCTTTTTGAAAAAGAAGAAATTCTTATCGTCTCAACCGAAATGGATATTATTTGGGTAACAAACAGGCGAATAGATAATCGATTTAAAATAACACCGGAAACCAAGCTAATTTTGAAAATATCCCCAATCGAAAATAATAAAAATCAAAACTAAAATATCTTTACGAAAAAAAATATAATTTTGCACATAAAATCAAAAAAATAAAATTATGGGACGTGCATACGAATACAGGAAAGCATCGAAAGAAGCCCGCTGGGATAAGATGTCGAAAATATTTCCAAAACTCGGGAAAAACATTACAATAGCCGCCAAAGAAGGCGGACCTGACCCCGAAATGAACCCGAAATTGCGAACGGCGATACAAAATGCAAAAGCACAGAATATGCCAAAAGACAATATCGATGCAGCAATTAAACGTGCTTTGGGCAAAGATGCCGACGCCTATTCGGAAATCAATTACGAAGGAAAAGGGCCTCATGGTTCGTTGATTTATGTTGAATGCGCGACAGATAACAACACGCGAACGGTTGCGAATATCAAAGTTATTTTCAATAAAAACGGCGGCTCGGTCTCACCTTCCGGTTCATTGGAATTTATGTTTAAACGAAAGGCTGTATTCCAATTCGAGAAAACCGATGCCATAAATCCCGAAGATTTGGAATTGGAATTGATTGATGCGGGACTGGACGAATTGGAAGTATTTGAAGACAGCGTATTTGTTTATGCCGATTATACAAATTTCGGGAATATGGCGAAGGCTTTGGAAGACATGAAAATATCGGTTAAAAAGGCTAATTTGCAACGAATACCGACCAATCCGATAGAATTTACCGAAGAACAAATGATTGACATCGAAAAATTAATTGATAAATTAGAGGAAGACGACGATGTTCAAGCTGTTTATGACAATATTTTGTAGAAATTTTAAGGTGTTGTTGTGTTGATTGTGCAATGTTTGTTGATTTGAATATTTGGTCAAATATCCATTAATAAACATTTTATAAAGTGCATCGTTGGTAAATGGGAAATCGCACAAAAATATAATCTATTTATTATTTTAATATCAATTTCTAAGAGTTCATATACCTTCTTTTCAAAGCGGTTTTGTTCGTTCGTTTTTTGGCAAAATATCATATAAAATTTTATAAACGAAGTGCTTATGAAGATCAATGAATTTTAGGTTGTAACAAATTTTAAACAATGAGTGTCGTATTTTTAATCGGTGGATTAATCGTTATATTATTAGGTGCAACAGCCCTTGTCGATGGAGCATCATCCATTGCAAAACGCTTTCATATTCCGGATTTGGTTATCGGATTAACAATTGTTTCAATCGGGACATCAACGCCGGAATTATCCATAAGCATTATTTCGGCACTCAAAGGAAATACGGATATTGCCGTTGGAAATGTATTGGGAAGTAACATTGCAAATATTTTACTGATACTTGGAGTGTCGGCAATAGTATATCCGATTGTTGTTAAAAAAAACACACAATATATCGAAATTCCCCTCGGTATTTTAGCAATTGCACTGATTGGAATATCCGGAAACGACATTTTTTTGGATAAAAGTACACTCAACGTTCTTTCACGAATCGATGGAATTGTATTTTTATGCTTCTTTCTGATATTTATGTATTACACATTCCAAATTGTTACAAATGAAGATATTCCGAAAGAGCACATTGAAAAACAATCTTTATGGAAATCGATACTTTTTATTTTATTAGGAATCGCAGGATTGTATTTTGGAGGCAATTATTTTGTAGAAGGAGCTGTAAAAATTGCACATATTTTTGGTTTGAGCGATGCAATAATTGGTTTAACAATTGTTGCTATCGGCACTTCGTTACCTGAATTAGCAACGTCTGTAGTTGCAGCATACAAAAAGAACTCTGATATTGCTATTGGAAATGTTATTGGCTCCAATATACTGAATGTTTTTCTAATTTTAGGAATTACTGCAACAATAAGACCATTGCCCCTCAATTTGACTGCAAATATCGACATCTCGGTTGCTTTATTAGCAAGTTTACTGTTGTTTTTAAGCACGACTTTATTTTCTAAAAGAAAAATTACGAGAACATATGGTATTATTTTTATTTTTATTTACATTACATACATGGGGTATCTAATTATTTATCAATAATATATATATTTTTGCAATCAGATTTTAAATAAATAATGCATATCCGTAAATACCTCCGAAAAAATATATGTTTTTGAATGCTTGGAGGCAATTCCTCTTTTTTTTATGGGGGAGTTTGTAACATACATTGAATTAACATATTAGCTTCATCCAAAAACATTATCTTATCAATATAAATTTTTTAGGGGACTGTACGGACAAGAAATAAATAAATAAATAGATTGGAACTCGATATGTCTGTTTCATATAGAACCGATATATTTTCAAAAATCTAATTATACTAAGCACGGTCATAAATTGCGTTTTACAAATTGTTTATCTATTTGATATTAAAAGCAATCAGCATATCAGCACATCAAAAAATCAACCAATCAAAGTATATGTGTAACAAATTCCGAAAAAAGTTGTAATTTTGAAAAAATTATAAAAATAAAATTTAACATTATGAATCCTAATTTAAAAAAGACCGTTGTAATTATAGCCTCAGTACTACTTGGCATACTCATTATCAGCGGATTAAGTTTTGAAACGATACAACCGGGCGAACGCGGAATCATTTTTCGTCGATTCTCATCGGGGCTGGATAAAGAAAACATTTACAACGCAGGTTTTCAGGTTGTTGCGCCTTGGAATGTGATGTATATTTACGATGTAAAAGAACAAAAAGCCGATGAAACCATGGACGTTTTGGACAAAGAAGGGCTTTCGATTCATGTCGATATTTCGGTTCGTTTTTATCCTGTTTATGATAAAATCGGCGAATTGCACGAAAAATTCGGTCCTCAATACATCGAAAAATTGGTTGTACCCGAAGTGCGTTCGAGTGTTCGACAAGTAATGGGACGCTTCACCGCCGAAGAAATTTATTCGACCAAGCGCAAGGAAGTAGAACAAGCGATTATCGACGAAACGGAAGCTATCTTGAAACTTCCGCAAAACAATATCCACATGACAGCTTTGCTTATTCGTTCCATTGTTTTGCCGCCTCAAATAAAACAAGCGATTGAAGACAAATTGCAACAACAACAAGAAGCATTGGCATATCAATATCGCTTAGACAAAGAAAAAAGTGAAGCCATGCGAAAGAAAATTGCCGCAGAAGGAGAAGCCACCGCAAACAAAATTATTAACAGCTCGCTTACGCCTGAATTATTGAAAATGAGAGGAATAGAAGCCACTTTGGAACTTTCAAAATCGCCGAATACAAAAGTTGTTGTGGTAGGCGGAAAAGACGGAATGCCACTCATTTTGGGGAATAATTAATTTGGTCAAATATAGACACACGATTTGAGATTTTTACATCAAAAAAGTCATGTATTTTGTGTCTTGTTTTTTTTCCAAATAATTTCATTATCAGAAAAAACATTTATTTTTGTAAAAAATACGATACAATGTTAAGAGCTTTTGAAGAAATTGTTCCGAAAACTAAAATTCTTGTCGAGAAAGTCGCCAAGATAAAGTATTTCAAATACATAGCCGTTACGATATTGTTTGTTTTGATTATCACAATTGTTGATTCTCGAAGTTGGTTGGCACGTATCGGTCCGTATCGCGAATTAGAAAAAATGGAAGCTCAAAAAGAGTATTATAAACAGAAAATCGAGACCGATACAAAACGCTATCATGAATTGAAAACCAATAACGAAAATCTTGAAAAATTTGCCCGCGAACAATATTTCATGAAAAAAGCCAATGAAGAGATATTTGTTATTGAAGAAGAAGAAGAAGAAAAAAAATAAATATCTGTAATTTTTTCACTCTAAAAATACGATTTCTTTGAGGTCGTATTTTTTTATTTCACCCGATTCGAGTAGTACAAGCAGCTGCCCATCGGGATTTAAACCGCGTATTTTTCCTCGAAAATCACCCTGATAATCGCTGTAATTTGCCCAGACATTTAAACGATACAAATTTGAAAAATACATTCGGTCGATTTCGAGTAAATGATTGGTTTTTAGAAGCTCGTAGTATTTTTTAAAACTTTCGACAATTTGTTCGATAATTTCATCTAAATTCGATTCCCTCCCGATACTATTTATTAATGAAACAGCATCGTGTAGGTATTTCGGGAATACGGATTGATTGATATTTAAACCCAAACCGATAACAGATTGCCCGATTGCTGCACCGGATATTGTATTTTCGATTAATATGCCGCCAATTTTTTGCCGACCAAACACTAAATCGTTGGGCCATTTTATTTTAAATTCCAAATTGTAGGTTTTCAGAACCTCCAAAACAGACACGCTCATAATTTTGGATAAATAAAATCGGTTGTCGATACTTAAAAACGAAGGTACGAAACAAAAACTCATCAGCAAGTTTTTCCCTTTTTCGCTGTGCCACGAATTGCCGCGTTGTCCGCGACCTTCACTTTGTTCATCGGCAACAATGACATTAATAAAGGTATCGGATTTTGGCAGAACAAGATTTTTTGCATAATCGTTGGTTGAATCTACTGCCGTTAATCTGATTATTTGATGTTTTATATCCATTTTGAAAATGTGAAAATTCGGATATGTGTTTAAAATTTTTACAAATATGCGATATTGATGAAAACTTTCCAAATATTCGCAGTACCTTTGCCACAGCAGTCGGTCGTTCTGTCGCAGTCGTTGAAACCATACGATTGAGGAAAGTCCGGACAACACAGAGCACACGCTTCTTAACGCGAAGATGTCCGCAAGGATATGGAAACAAAGAAGAAAATAACCGCCTCGGGTTCGCCTGCGGTAAGGGTGAGAAGGTGAGGTAAGAGCTCACCGGTGTCGGAGGCAACTTCGGCAGCCGTTTGTCCCGTGCGTTGCAATTCCATGTAAACCGACGTTTGAGAGCGGCTCGTTCGATGTCGGAGGGTAGGAAGCTAAAGTGTCCGTGCGAACGGAAACGCAGATAAATGACAGAAATTCGGACCCGTTCCGAATACAGAATCCGGCTTACAGACCGACTGCTTTTTTACAAAAAACTTTTTCAAACCATTAATTCAAATACAATTCGCTGAGTTTTTTTATACCGTAATCTTTTAATATTTTTGTATAAAAATTAATACCTCATATTATGAAAAAACTTTCCATTTTTCTATGTTTTATTGCATTTTCAAGTTCGATATTCGCACAAACGACACCAATCCCCGATGCAGTTTTCGAAGCCAAATTAATCGCCTTAGGAATTGATTCGAATGGCGAAACAGGCGATATATTAAATTCAGATGCACAGGGAATTATAAGTATGGATATTTCGCTCATGGATATTACTCCGAATATTTCGGATTTAACCGGAATTGAAGCATTCGTAAATTTAGAAATTTTAGATTGCCGATACAACTCACTGACAAACATTGATTTAAGTCTAAACTTGCATTTAAAACAGTTAAAGTGTAGAAATAACGAAATAACAAATCTCGATTTAACAGCAAATCAAGAATTGGAAATACTTAATTGTATGAATAATTCAATAGCCCAACTTACTGTTTCATCATCGATTTTCGAAATAACGTGTTATAATAATCTATTAACAAATTTGAATGTAGATTCATATACTGTTTTGCAGACGCTCGATTGCGGAAAAAATCTGTTATCAACAATCGATGTAAGTAACAATACCCGGCTCGAAATTTTAAGAATTGATGAGAACCAATTTTCGGTTATAGATGTTTCAAACAATCTGAATTTATCGGAATTAAGTTGCTATACAAATACAATTGCACAGCTCGATTTGAGCAATAATACGAATTTGACACTACTTTACTGCCTCGAAAACGAGCTGACGGAATTGAATTTAATCAACAATACGAATTTATCGTATTTATGGTGCGATTACAATCAAATTTCGAGTTTAGATTTACATTATAATACGCAACTCGAAAGTTTTTGGTGTTCAAATAACAACCTCTCATATTTGAATTTAAAAAGCGGAAATAACCTTATTTTAACAGATGTTGATGCAACAAGCAATCCGGATTTGGCTGAAATTTGTGTCGATGATATTGCATTCAGTACAGAAAATTGGCTTGTTGATGCAACAACTTCATTTTCATTATGTCTTGATGATATTATAAACACACCGGCGAATGATTTTAAAATCAACAACCCGGTGAGAGATATTTTTACAATTTCGGGAGATATTCAATTCATTGAAATAAAAGATTATTCCGGAAAAATCTTACGAACCTCACTCCGAAATTCGGTAAATATTGAAGATTTTTCAGCAGGAATATACATTGTTACAATAACAACAGAATTGGGTCTAAAAATCACTCAAAAAATAGTTAAAATCTAAAATAGACTATTTTATAAACGAAATATTATCGATTATGAAAAAATATATCCGAGTCCTTATATCATTGTTTTTTATTGTAACATCTTGTTCAAAAACAGGAAAATTGGAAAAGCTCATCTCGGATATTCCTCCTGACTTAAAACCTTCGACATTGAAGGAATATCCGACAATTTCGGAGGAAGCGAATATCAAAAAAAAAGATAATGTAACCGAATTATCAATTGTTAAAACATGCTCATCAAACGACAGCCTTTTACAATATGATGTCGATTTAAAAAACTCAGACCTTCATTTCAGTAAAATTACAACTGAAATTATCAAATTATTACCTTCCAAAAATGAAATTTCTATTATTTTACTATCATCAAACGAAAATTATAATTCAAATACCGCGTCCGATTCTTCAATTATTTCATATTCGTACAAAATTCGGGTTTTGAAAAAAGAAAACAACCAATGGACAAATATTTCTGACTCCTATTTTCCTGCCGAAATACGCCAAATCGACAACAAATCAAATTCCGTGGGATTGGAAATCCTCAACAACGAGATTATTCTCAAAGATTTCGCTAATAATTTATCGGTTCGCTGCTCTTTGCAAAACAACCAATTTATTGTTGTAGATTCCATTCCAAAATATTTCGGTTCTGAAATCCCCAAAATTTATAAAAATCCGGTTGAAACCGATTCCGTTTTCCCGATTTTAGATGTTACAGAATCCGAAATGAACGCATTTTGGACCGAATTTAAAACCGCTTTGAAAGCAAAGGACAAAGCACATATTCTTTCATTGACACATTTTCCCTTCACCCACGCCAATCTGGGAAATGTCGGTTCGGGAGTTTATGAAGCTGATCGAGAAGAATTTGAAAAATATTTGTTCAGTACGTTTTTTTATATCCAAGATTTTTCTCTTTTGGAAAAAGACCTGAATCTCGCAAATAATAATGATTTTTCGAACGAAATTGTTCAAGTTCCCGATGATTTGAAAATCTACGAATATTCTTACTCCGACGGCGATCAAGTCAATTTATATTTCATAAAATATCCCGAAGGAATTAAGGTTTTTGCATTTAAAGATTATTCTTATGGAGATTAAGGCTTTTTAGTCGAAACCATACAACTACGAAGTATTATTAAATACTTCGTTTTTTTTTAATATTTGAAACAAATTTTCATTTTTCCCATTCCAAAAATTAATTTTCCAAATTATTATCAGGAAAATACATAATTTTACACTTCAAATTTTAACACAACAATTCACACACAAAACATTATCAACCATGACAATAATAGAAAAAATACTTGCCAGTCATTCCAAATTTTCAGTAGTTAAACCGAACGATATCATTGATATTGAAATAGATGTTCGTGCAGCACGCGATTTCGGCGGTCCGAACGTGGTTCAACATCTCAAAGAAAATAATCTGGAAATTGCCGACCCAAAAAAAACTTTTTTCACTTTTGATACCAACCCAACAGGTTCCGACCAAAAATACGCCGTAAATCAGCACGTTTGCCGTGTATTTGCACGCGAACGAGGAATCCGAGTTTTCGACATCGACAACGGAATTGGCACGCACACTTTGATTGAAGAAGGTATCGCAATTCCGGGTTCAACATCTGTTACAACCGATTCGCACGCCAACATTCTCGGTGCAATCGGTGCATTCGGACAAGGAATGGGCGACCAAGACATTGCTGTGGCTTTTAATAAAGGAAAAGTTTGGTTTAAAGTTCCGCAATCGGTAAAAATCAATATCAACGGAAAACGACCTGAAAACGTGTTCGCCAAAGATATTGTCCTCAATCTTTTGAATCGTTTCGGTGCAAACAGTTTGCTCGGATATTCGGTCGAATTGTACGGCAAAGAAATCGAAAAACTCACCCTCGACGAACGCATCACCATTGCTTCCATGGGTACCGAAATGGGTGCAATCATCATCTTTTTTCCCACCACAAAAGAAATTATCGACTACTGCGAAACCCGAAGCGGAAAGAAAATCGACCCGATTTTTGCCGATGCTGATGCAAAATACGAACAAATTCACAACCTCAACATGGAAGAATTTGTTCCCATGATTTCGCTTCCCGGCAAACCGCACGATGCCGTGAATATATTGCAGGCACACAAAATAAAAATCGATTCGGCATTTATCGGGAGTTGCACCAACGGACGCATGGAAGATTTACGAACGGCGGCAAAAATCCTAAAAGGCAAAAAAGTAGCTCCGGGTGTGGTTCTCAAAATTGTTCCCACAACAGACCAAATATGGCAACAATGCCTCGAAGAAGGATTAATCAAGATATTTAAAGATTGCGGTGCTTTGGTTTCCAATGCAGGTTGTGCGGGGTGTGCAGCCGGACAGGTTGGACAAAACGGTCCCGGCGAAATAACAGTGAGCACCGGAAACCGTAATTTTCCGGGCAAACAAGGAAAAGGCAGCGTTTATCTTGCATCGCCGGCAACGGTAGCAGCTTCGGCTTTGGCAGGATATATCACAACTTTGGACCGTATCCCTGAAAAACCGACTGTTTTTGAATACAAAGAACGAGCCGTTCAAAAAGAACACGCCAAAAAAGAACAAGCAAACACAAAAAAACCTACTATTATCGAAGGTCGCATATGGTACATTCCCAAAGACGATATTGATACCGACATGATTTTCCATAATCGCTATTTGGCAATAACAAATCTCAACGAAATGGGACAGTACACCTTCGATAACTTGGCAGGTTATGAAGATTTCGCAAAAAAAGCAAAACCAGGAGATATTGTTGTAGTTAACAAAAATTTTGGAGCCGGAAGTTCGCGGCAACAAGCCGTAGATTGTTTCAAACCGCTTGGAATACAGGCAATTTTGGCAGAATCGTACGGTGCAATTTACGAACGAAACGCAATTAATGCTTCGTTTCCTATTGTTACTTATAAAACTCTCGAAACCATTGATTTAACAGACGGAGACACCATTCGTGTGAATTTTGAAACCGGCGAAATCATAAATCTGAAAAACGGAAAAACGACCGTAGGCGAAAAATTTTCGGAAGTTCAAATGGCAATATATCAAAATGACGGAGTGTTTTAGTATTCAGTGTTTTTCTGCAACAATCCTCTGATTGTGCTACCTTATTTATTGACTAAAATAAATTGAAATTCACAGTAAAATTGAGTAATTTTGTTAAAAAAATTAGTTATGGAACTGACAATTTGTATAAAGGAACAAACAAAACTCGCTTTCTTTATTAAACTTTTGCAAGAATTCGACTACGTTGAAATTATTGATATCAAAGAAGAAACATCGCTTCCTAATGAGCATAAAGTATTATTAGAAAAACGTTTGCAACGAATTGAGAGAGGTGAAACAACTTTTAACAGTTGGGATTTGATAAAGAAAAAATATGAAACCACAAAAGTATAATGTAGAATTATCAGATGAAGCCGAAGATGATTTTGACAAATCTTATTATTACCATGCCAAAGAAAGCCAAAAAGTTGCAACAAATTTTATAAAAAAAGCAGACAGCACTTTCATACAAATTAGTAAAAATCCGGAGGTCTATCCTGCTGTTTACAAAGATATTAGAAAAGTAGTTTTAAAAAATTTTCCTTTCGTTATTTATTACAAAATTAAAGAAAAAGTTGTAAAAATAATTGCAATTTTTCATACAAGTCGAAATCCTGAAATTTGGATAGAACGGGCTGATAATGAATAAAAAGAGATTAATCTTAAAAAATTGTTTGATAAAAATCGCTTTTAGGAGCGATTTTTTTCCATTTAAAAAAATGTAAATTTGAAAGCACGATTCTATTATTTAGTCTTTTGCAAACGACAAATTTTTCAACGAAGTATATGCGTATAATAAAAGTTTTTCTTTTAAATTGAATTTATTTATCGTACAAGTATCATGTCCTTCTAAAAATAATTTGGGGCAACCACCTCCGCAAATCGGCAGATATTTACACGATCGGCATTTTGATTCTGCATTTAATACCGTCGAAATAAACTTGGATTTATTTCGCTTTTCTATGTTAATATTATTATTTATTGATTTTAAAAACCAATCAGTATTCTGATATACAGGAGTATATGGCACCTCGGTGCAATAAGAAAAATCACCGTTTGCATCAAAAACAAGTGAATCGGCTTTTAACGTAATACAATCCCAAATATTGTTTATTTTCGGGATAAATGTCGGTTTTAGACCGTTTTTTATTTGTTTTATAAGAAAATTAATTTCAATTTCTGCAAACTTTTCTTTTGATAAGGAATTTAAGTGAGCATTATTACCCCAAGAATGAATAGGTGCCAAGTAAATTGATTCTATTATTTGTTCTAATTTGTTTTCGATTACGGTGTCTATCAAACTTTCTACTGATTTAAAATTTTCTTTGTCAACATTTATTCGAAGAATAATTTTAATATTATTTTCATTATTCTCTGAATAATTCCGTATTGAGATAAGATTTTTTATGATGGTTTGAAAAGAACCGGATGTTTTTTTTGTTTTTCTTCTGCTATCGTGATTTTTTTCATCTCCGTCTAATGTTATTTCGATTTGTTTTACATTTAAAGATGAAAGCCGGATATATTTATTTAAAGTTAAAGAAAATCCGTTAGATACTATTTTTGATTCATATTTACAATTATACCTTTCGGATAATTCAATTAAAATTATGGAAATTTTTTTAATTTTTTCTATTGCCAATATTGGTTCTCCGCCAAACCATACAATATATAATTTTGTATATTTTTTTTCTTTAAGTTTACTTTCAATATACTCAACTATTCTGTATATATCCTGTTCTGATAATTTTTGCTTTAAATGAGATTGTCCACAGTACGAACACCTAAGCTGACATTCGGCGGTCGGGTGAATTACGATATGTAATTCATTGTTGGAATTACAATCATGATTAAGTTTGAATATAACTTGTGAAATCTCATCATCTCCTTCCGGAATAATAATTCTAAATTCTTTCAGTTTTTTAAAAAGTTCGCTGTTTAATAATTCAAATTTCTTTTGGTTAATATAAGATAATTCTTTTTCCGAAATTAAAATAATTAAGCCTGTTATTAAAGAAAACACGACACAACTTCCGTTTTTTGTTATAGACTCGCTGATTTCTACGTATTTCGAGAGATTAAAATTCATTCTTTATCCTGTTTAGTTCATCCCCTATTCCTGTTTGGGCTTTTTTTTCCTTAAATTCTTTTCCGAAATTATAAGTTAAAACAAACCTGAAATACGAGGCATCATAATAAGAATCGTACGTAAGGTATAAATTATTTAATGTCGTGTTTGAATGTAAAACATCTGTTTTGAATATATCGTTGTAAATAAATTGTATTTTTAGCTTTTTATTGAAAAATGATCTGTAAATTCCGGCGGATACGATATGCTTGCTTTCAAATTCAAAAATCCCATCGATGCCCGACGAATTATATTGATATGTAAAATACAGATTTATATCTTTAAATATACTAAATTTATTGTATGTATAAACATAAAATAAAGGTTTATTATTTTTGATAATTATATCATTATTTTTACTCACATAATCAACTTTTGAAATTGAATAACCTACGGAATTGTATATTGTCCAAAATTTGGTTTCATAAGGAATCGTCAAAGTCAATGCAATTTTTTCTGATAAATCAAGATTTTTTTGAGTTACATATGTTACTCCGTCATTATTTTCATCGGGATATATGAACATATAAATAGGGTTGCTTGTGCGGATATACGATAAGTTTACCGATGCCATATTTCTGTAAGATAAGGTAAAGTCGAATGAGTTAGGATATTCCGACTCTAATTCAGGATTTCCGACGTAGTACGATAAAGAATCAATATATATCGTAAATGGTTGTAAACTTTGATAGTTCGGTCTGCGTACTTTTTTGGAATATGAAAAACTTGTTGCCAAGTTTTTTGTCCACTGATAATTTAAAACAAAACTCGGGAAAAAGCCCGGGAATTGCTTTTCGTATTTTTTCTGAAGGGATTCAATTTTTCCGATTAAATTGTTTGATTCATATCTTATTCCTGTTTTAATATCAAATTTACCGAATTTATTGTTTAAGATAACATAACCTGCAATTAAATTTTCCTCATAATCAAAAAGTTGAGAATACAGCGTATTTATAACCCAAACATTATCAATATATTTTAAAAATTCATTTTGGCTTTTGCTTGTAATATTAACATATTTACCGCCTAAACTGACAGAACTTTTTATTTTGGGAATCTCTTGCAAGTAATCAATACACCCGGAATTAAAAAATAAATCGGTTTTGTTTGTATTTATTTTGTCTGCCATGTATCCTAATAAATTACCTGAAATAGTTTCATATATTTTATCATTTTTATAATGGGAAAAATTACTGAAATCATAACTTAACTTTAAGTTAGATCCCAATGTATCGGTTTTTAATAAATATTCGACAGTGATAATATTTCTTTGTGTTCGCAAATCCGAATTCGTACTTGTATTTATCTTATAACTGTTATTTTCTTTATCTACATCGTTTATATTCAAAGTTTCTTCATCCCCTTTGTATGTGTATCCGCTGTATCGTAATCCAAGTTTTCCTAATTTACCAAGTTCGTAGCCAATATCGGCAGAATACGTATGCGGTGAATAATAGTGTCGTACTTTTTCAAGAGTATTTTCCATTTTAATATAAGTCGTGTCATAATCAAAATATCGGGAATATTGATCTTTGTAATATTGTTTATAAGGGTTTACGGAATAATATCCGGATACGAACAAATTTTTGTTTCTATATGACAAATAAATGTTTCCGTAATATCTAAAATACTCAGCTACCGTAAAATAACTGTTCGTATATCCATAGAATCCTTTTTTGTAGTTCGATTTTGTAACGATATTAATAACAGCTTTTGCATCAGCGTCATATTTTGCCGAAGGGTTTGTTATCACTTCAATCCGTAATATATCGTTTGAGTTTAAATTTCTTAATTCCTCATAATCAACAATTTGTTTATCATTTATGTAAACTTTGGCTTCTCCTTTTCCAAAAACACTTATCGTATTATTTTGGTCGATAGATACTTTCGCACTTTTCTTTAAAATATCTTCGGCACTGCCGGAATTACTGAATGAAGTATTTTCGACATTAAGTATTGTTTTATCCCCGTCGAAACTAATTAACGGAGTATTGCCTTTTATTACAATTTCATTTAATTTGTTGTCTGTTAAATGGATAATTCCTAAATCAATTATTTTATCGTGTTTTGAATTTATAATGTTTAAATATTTTTCAGAAAATGATAATGTGTTTATATATAATATTACAGAATCATTATTTATTCCTTTTATAGTTATTTCCTTTGTTTGAAAAGCATCTCCCTTTATCAAAGACGAATCGGTCTTTAAAACAAGCACATTTATTTGTTCAAAACTTTCGCCTGTTTCAGTTTCAACTTTGAATTTTATATCATAAGTTTGAGAATAAATCATCGGATTGAATATGAGTACGATGTTCAATAATAGAATCAGTTTTTTCATTTTAATCAAATTAATATTTCTTGTTCAATGAGGTTGTTTAACAATTTTGTATTTTTTATCACTTCGCCAATGTCATTTCTTGTAATAGAATTCATTTTAACAAAGTCTAATATTTTGAATAGATGTACACTGATCTTTGATTTACTAACGAGAGTTTTATCAAATAAAAAAACATTTTCTTCTTCATCAATAATAAACGTGTATCTTTTTTCATTGAAATTCATTACATCCGCAAATTCGTATTTTATTTCATTTTTTTTAATCTCATTTTTAAGAAACACATGAAAATACGACCATGCTTCCCATTGTTCGGGATATATTTTTAAATAGTCAGAAAACATACTCCACAAACAAACTGTCTGTTTTTCGGCATAATCGCTAATCCCAAGGTTAAAATCAGGATATATTGGATTGTTAATTTTTATAATTGCCTTATAAGACGAGTCGAAATATGAAATAACAGGTATAATCGGTATTTTTAATAAATACGACAAAATTCCGGCTCCTTTTTTCGCATATATAGTATCCTCTAAAACTTTTATTAAAGTAATACTTTTATCTGAATTGCTTTCAACAGATTTTTCTGTTTTCCCGTCCAAATATAATACAAGAGAATACCCCTTTTCAATCAATCGTTTCATTCTAAAAATTGCACCTACCGCTTCGGCATCCACTATTTCAAAATCAAATTTGAAATTATATACATCATATAGATTTTGATATTTTTCTCTTTCTCTTTTCAAGGTATTTTGGGCAATCACTAAGCACACTTTTTTTTGATTAAATCCCAAGATAAAATTTATAAGTTTATATGATCCAAGATGAAATGTAACATAAATACAAGGTAAGTCAAATACATTTCCTTCAATTTCAACATTTTCAATCGAAAAATTATTCTGGTAAAATTCAGATAAATGATTATAAAACAAATAATTACTAAAAAAAAATTCAGCGAGTGTATCTATCTTATTTCTAATAATGTTTGACTGTACCATCAAAAAAAACTCTCTGTATTGATGATTATAATTATTTATGATGCCATTTGTTTTAGTATTAACATCATTTCTTATTGTTTCTATAATCTTGTCGTATTTATTAGTACTCATCAGAAGAAGTTGATTTTTTTATAAACAATGAAAAAATAAAATGTAACATCAGATACAGTCCTATTATCATAAGAATTATTTTAAATAATAACCCTAAAATATCCGTTAAACTATTATTCATTATTCCATGAAAACTTAAAAAACTATTAATAATTCCTTTGATTAGAATAAATATTACATAAAATCGGAATATCCAATTTGCTACACTAAAAATAAGAATTGTTACAAAATCATCAATTTTCCTAACTTTTTTTCTTTCTTTTATTATGTCAAGAATCAAATAATTAGACTTATATAATAAATTTTTAATATCGAATAAATCTGAATAAATCCAATAACCATCATTTCTAAAAAAAGGGAAAAGTGAATAAATTATTATATAAATATTAGTTAATATTATAAAAGACAGAGAGTTAATTATAAAGAGATTTTTTGTATATATATACAAAAGCATTAGAAAACTATTGATAATTAACTGAAAATAGACACCTCCTATATTTACAATAAGTCTCTGTTTTTTTTCTAACATCCAAATTTTAGTAACATCAGTATAAAATACAGGGAAAATGAAATAAAATCCAAAACCAATTTCCTTTGGTTCTGTTTTATAGAAAAATGTTGCAGTTGAATGCCCTATCTCATGAAAAAAAAGTAAGATAAAAAACAATATGTAAATAAAAAATATTTCAAACGTGTTAAAGGTTTGAAAGCTATAATTTATTTCAGTTACTGTAATAAAAATAACATGTGTAATAATTGTTATAAGCAGAATAGGGAATATTACATTTTCTTTAAATAAAAACAGGAAAGGTTTTGATATTTTTTTAACTTTATTCTTGTTTAATAGCTGAATTTGAAATTTAATATAAGATTTTTTGCTTTTACTCTCTTTGTTGCATTTTTCAATAAATATTTTATACTCATCTAAAACGTATTTAGAATCATACATTTCTAAATTAAATTTTTCAGTAAGTTCTTTTAATAATTCAGATTCTTCTGTATCTTTTGTAACCCTACTAAGAATAAAATCGAAAAATTTATTAATGAGCAAGATTCTCTCATCGTCAATAATTAGGAAATTATCATCATTCCTTTTTTCTAATTTGTACTCCCTTTTAAGAAGAAGTTTGTCCATATCAACCTTTATAAATACCTCATTTTAGAACGTAGGCTTTTAAATAAAGATACCTCTAAAATGCAATAGAGGTACTTTATTTTCGTAAAGCAATAAATAAACACTTACCGTGGCTGGGCAGGAGTTTCTCCACCACCACCACCACCGCACGAACCATTCACGCAACAACAATCGCCTGCAGCAACGACCATTTCAAGTCTGTCTTCTAACTCTAAGAATTCAAGTTCCTTTTTTAACTCTTCAATTTTTTCATTCATAAGTTTTAATATTTAATTTTTGGACACGCAAATAAAAGAAAAATTATTTTCACAAAAAACATGTTAAATAACAGAGTTAATAAAAACATGAAACCGCTTCCGTCTAAATTTTTCAATTTTCATCACTTTTTTTAACATCTTCACCACAATTTGTAATATGTTTACAAAAAAATTAATAATTCCGATAAAAATTAATTGTGTATATTGAAAAAAAATGCGTTATTCAAAGTATGTTAAACTAAAAAATTGATAACTATGAAAATATTAACTTTGTTTGCGATTTTCTTCGCTTCTTTATTTGTATCAACCGCCGATGCACAAAAATATTTTGTTTACGACGGCGATGCTTTTAATGTGATGCTCACTTGCAGTTCCGACAACAGCAAAGTATTAGGAGTATCTTTTTCAAACGAAGATAAAACTGCTTGGATTGAATTTGATTTACTTGATTACGGCGATTCTGAAACAACTGAAACAGGCGGCTTCCGTTACAAAGCAAAAGACGGAAAAGGAGATATTTATTGGATTGATTATTTCCGTGCCGATGATTACATTATTGTTTCGCCCGAAGATTATTCAACCGCTTGGACTCTTTACAGAAGAGCCGAATAACAATTTACGAAGGAAGGTTCACACTCTATGAACCTTTCTTTTAATCTATTTTTTAAACTTTTTTTAATGAAGTTAACATTAATCATTGTTATTTTCTTTGTTTCGGGATTGTTTCAAAACAGTTTCGCACAAAAATATTGCGTTTACGAGTCAAAAACAATCAATGTATTACTCAAAATAAGTGAAGACGGCTCACAGGTCATTGAAATTTCACTGACCGATAACGACAAAGCCAAATGGATCAAATATCGAATTTCGGAAAAAGACGTTGAAAAACCTGAACCAAATTCAAAACGATACACCGTTTCCGACGGCAAATCAAATCTATTTTACATCGACTATTTTCGATACACCGATTATATTATCGTTGAAAACCTCGATAATAATGAAAAACTCACATTATATAAACAAAATTGACAAAGTAATCCATTTTCAATTCTCCTGAACTGCATTAAAATCTTATGCACAAGAATATCTTGCTTTAAAAACATCCGAGTATTAGTCAATAATATTGATATTCTGATATTTGCATTTATTTTTTCTTCATTCTAAGATTTTTAATCAATAAAAAAAACGCTCTGACACGTTAATTGTTGAAATCTTAATTTGCATAATTCCTAATTAATAGGATAAATTTGCAAATTGAGTGAGTAATGACATTTTTACATTATGTAAATGTATCATTAAAATAAACTCAAAAATCAACCGTTTTTTTAATAAAAAATCCGAAATTTCGGAAACAAACCTATGTCAGTAGTTGCAAATTATTCGGAAGAAACCATCAGGACACTCGATTGGAAAGAACACATTCGCAAACGTCCGGGAATGTACATCGGAAAATTGGGCGACGGAGCCTCACAAGACGACGGAATTTACATCTTGCTCAAAGAAGTTCTCGACAACTCCATCGATGAATACATGATGGGATTCGGTAAAAAAATCGACATTATCCTCAACGAAAAAGAAATCACGATTCGCGATTTCGGACGCGGAATTCCGCTCGGAAAAGTACTTGATGTTGCCTCGAAAATGAATACCGGGGCAAAATACGATTCCGAAGTCTTCAAAAAATCTGTCGGACTGAACGGTGTCGGGATTAAAGCAGTGAACGCACTTTCGACAAAATTTGTTATCAAAGCCTTTCGCGAAGGCGAATGCAAAGAAATAGAATTTTCGGAAGGAAATCTGGTTACCGACCGCCCGGTTACAAAAACCGAAGAAAAAAACGGAACAGAAATTTCGTTTTTGCCCGACCGAAGTCTTTTTGGCAATTATCACTACATCACCGAATTTGTTTCGCAGATGTTGAAAAACTACGTCTATCTCAATTCCGGATTGACATTGACGTTCAACGGCGAAAAATATTTCTCGAAAAACGGCTTACTCGATTTACTGAGCGAAAATATCACGGAAGACAATCGCCGCTATCCGATTATCCACATGCTCGGCACCGACATCGAAATTGCCATGACACACGGCGATGCTTACGGCGAAGAATATTACAGTTTCGTAAACGGACAACACACCTCGCAAGGCGGAACGCATTTACTCGCATTCCGCGAAGCAATTGTAAAAACAATGCGCGATTTTTACAAGAAAGATTTCGATTTCTCGGATATTCGCACTTCGGTGGTTGCAGCTATCGCCATAAAAGTGCAGGAACCGGTTTTCGAATCGCAGACAAAAACCAAACTCGGCTCAAAAGATATTGGTCCCGAAGGTCCGTCGGTGCGGCAATTTATCATGGATTTTGTGTCGCAAAATCTTGATAATTATCTGCACAAACACCCCGAAACAGCCGATGCAATTTTACGAAAAATTCAAGATTCCGAAAAAGAACGCAAAGCAATTTCGGGAATCCAAAAATTGGCAAAAGAACGAGCCAAAAAAGTCAGCCTGCACAATAAAAAATTACGCGACTGTCGTGTTCATTTCAACGACACGAACAACGAAAAATCAGAATTATCAACAATATTCATCACCGAAGGCGATTCGGCAAGCGGTTCCATCACCAAATCGCGAGATGTGAATACACAGGCAGTTTTCAGTCTGAAAGGGAAACCGCTGAACACCTACGGATTGACAAAGAAAATAGTTTACGAAAACGAAGAATTTAATCTCTTGCAAGCCGCACTCAATATCGAAGAAGGAATCGATGAATTGCGTTACAACCAAATCGTAATTTCGACAGATGCCGACGTGGACGGAATGCACATTCGCCTTCTGTTAATTACGTTCTTCCTTAAATTTTTCCCCGAAGTTATTAAAAGTCATCATCTCTATATTTTGCAAACACCGCTCTTCCGCATTCGGAATAAAAAGAAAACAAATTATTGCTATTCGGAAGAAGAAAAACTGGCAGCTCTCGAAGAACTCGGCAAAAATGCAGAAATCACTCGTTTTAAAGGTCTCGGCGAAATTTCGCCCGACGAATTTAAACATTTTATCGGTAAAGATATTCGCTTGGAACCCGTTATTATCAACACCAACGAATCCATCGCACAAATGCTCGACTTTTTTATGGGAAAAAATACGCCCGAACGACAGGATTTTATTATCGAAAACCTCAGAGTAGAACAAGATGTTGTTGAATAATTGATAATGGACAATGGACAATGGATAATTGACAATGGACAATGGACAATGGATAATTGACAATGGATAATTGACAATGGATAATTGACAATGGATAATTGACAATGGATAATTGACAATGGACAATTGATAATTAAAAAAAATAATTTCCACATTTTCAAATTTCCACATTTCCTAATTCCTAATTCCTAATTCTTAATTCTTAATTCTTAAATTCCTAATTCCTAATTCCTAATTCCTAATTCCTAATTCCTAATTCCTAATTCCTAATTAATTTCATGGAAGATTTTAACATACACACCACACAAACACACGATGAAAGCTCAACAGGCGAACATCATGTAAAGTATATTTCGGGAATGTATAAAAATTGGTTCTTAGATTATGCTTCTTATGTAATTCTCGAACGTGCCGTACCACACGTAATTGACGGATTGAAACCCGTTCAACGACGGATACTGCATTCCATGAAACGCTTGGACGACGGACGATACAACAAAGTAGCCAACATCATCGGCTACACAATGCAATATCACCCTCACGGCGATGCTTCTATCGGCGATGCCTTGGTTCAACTCGGGCAAAAAGATTTGTTGATAGACATGCAGGGAAACTGGGGAAATATCTACACAGGCGACAATGCAGCAGCACCGCGATACATCGAAGCCCGTTTGTCGAAATTTGCCAACGAAGTAATTTTCAATCCGAAAACTACAAATTGGAAACTATCTTACGATGGACGAAACAAAGAACCAATCAATCTGCCTGTCAAATTTCCATTGCTCTTAGCACAAGGCGTTGAAGGAATTGCCGTTGGTTTGGCTTCTAAAATTCTGCCCCACAATTTTATCGAATTGATTGACGCATCAATTGCTCATTTGAAAAATGAACCTTTTGAGCTGTTCCCCGATTTCCCGACTGGCGGCATGGTCGATGTATCGCGCTACCAAGACGGAGCACGCGGCGGGAAAATACGTGTTCGTGCAAAAATCGAAAAACTCGATAAAAAAACTTTGGTTATCAAAGACCTGCCCTTCGGAAAAACTACCGGAACATTGATTGAATCTATCCTTACGGCAAACGAAAAGAATAAAATCAAAATTCGGAAAATAGAAGACAATACCGCCGAATTTGTCGAGATTCTCGTTCATCTTCAACCCGGAATTTCGCCCGATACTACGATTGATGCTCTTTATGCCGTTACGGATTGCGAAGTCTCCATTTCTCCCAACTCAACCGTAATTTTCGACGATAAACCGTTGTTTCCGACTGTGAGCGAAATGCTCCGAATATCGGTTCAAAACACCATGGAACTGCTGCGAATGGAACTCGAAATTCGAAAAAACGAATTGGAAGAAGCGTGGCACATGTCGTCGTTGGAAAAAATATTCATCGAAAACCGTATTTACAACAGCATCGAAAACTGCGAAACCTGGGAATCGGTTCTCGAAACTATCGACAAAGGTTTAGAGCCGTTTAAAAAGAAATTGCGTCGAGCCGTAACAACCGATGATATTATCAAATTAACGGAAATAAAGATTAAACGTATCTCGAAATACGATGCTTTCAAATCGGACGAATACATAAAATCGGTAGAAGAAGAAATGATTCAAATTGATTTTTATTTGGCTCATTTGGTTCAATATACGATTGATTATTATCTGAATATCAAAGAAAAATTTTCGACCGGCAAAGAGCGAAAAACCGAAATACGAAATTTTGAAAATATCGAAGCTACAAAAGTCGTAATAGCCAACGAAAAACTGTATATCAATTACGAAGAAGGTTTTGCGGGAATGTCGCTGAAAAAAGACACGTATGTTTCCGATTGCTCGGATATGGACGAAATCATTGTCTTCCGCCGCGACGGAACGTATATTG
The DNA here is from genome assembly GCA_020721645.1 of Draconibacterium orientale. Taxonomy (GTDB): domain Bacteria; phylum Bacteroidota; class Bacteroidia; order Bacteroidales; family JAADGE01; genus DYMH01. The sequence continues at coordinate 11,030 of DYMH01000004.1, read as the reverse complement.
TTTCAAAAGTTACGCAAAAAACATTTGTGGGGCAAAACGTAATTCATATCGCCGTTTTCAAGAAAAACGACAAGCGGACAATTTACAACGCCGTTTATCGCGACGGAAAAACAGGTTTTGCCTACATGAAACGATTCTTCGTGAGCGGCGTAACGCGCGACAAAGAATACAATCTCACACAAGACACTCCGCGTTCGGAAGTCATGTATTTTTCGGCAAACCCCAACGGAGAAGCAGAAACCGTGCGTATCACACTAAAACCGCGACCGCGATTAAAAAAACGCGTTTGGGACGAAGATTTCAGTGCACTCACAATAAAAGGACGCGATTCGATGGGAAATATTTTGAGCAAAAATCCCGTTCATAAAATCAACCTCAAAGAAGAAGGCGTTTCGACACTCGGCGGGCGAAAAATTTGGTTCGACCGCGACGTATTACGCATCAATGCCGACGGGAAAGGCGAATTTCTCGGAGAATTTAAAGGCGATGATAAACTGTTGATAGTTACAAAATCCGGAAATTTCCGTACCACAAATTTCGATTTATCAAATCACTTTGAAGACGATTTGTTGATACTCGAAAAATTTCGTCAGGGAAAAATATTTTCCGCTGTACTTTTCGATGCCGAACAAGGATTTATCTACCTGAAACGTTTCGATTTGGAAAATTCCGAACGACCGGCTTCATTTATCGGCGACCATGCAGACTCTAAATTATTGCTGCTCAGCGAGCACAAACACCCGATGTTTGAACTGATTTTCGGAGGAGCTCATGCCAAACGACCCAAGGAAATTGTGGACGGCGAAGAATTTATTGCCGCAAAAAGTTACAAAGCACGTGGGAAACGATTAAGCCTATACGAAATAGGAACAGTTGTTGAAATTGAACCGAAAACAGTGGAAGGCGACGACGACATCGACAACGATTTCGATGAAGACTCCGACATTGAAAATGCTGTAGAAACAAACGAGCCGGAGTTTGAAATAATTCGACCCGGCGATGAAGGCGAACAAAAAGTGCTGAAATTGTAAAATCACAAACAAACTGAAAGTAAAATTTCAGTTTTTTTTTGCATAAAAATACGTTAAGTAATCGGACAGATTTATATTTTGATTGGTTAATTTTTTGATGTACTGATATGCTGATTGCTTTTAATAAGTAATAATGAAATTATATTTATCATTTTTTTGTATCACAAAGTTTTAGCACAAAGTTTCGCAAAGAAAAGTTTTCAACTTTGTGCCTTAACTTTGTGCAACTTTGTGATACATTTTCTTTATATTTCATTGATAACAAATAATATATACAAACTGCTAAACTTCAGTTACTTCATTAACAATTAACAATTAATAATTAACCATTACTTATTTGTATTTTATAATGTCCGTATTCTTATCAAAATCAAATCATTACTTCATTAATAATTAACAATTAATAATTAACAATTATTTATTATAGGTTTCATAAAAATTTTTACTTTATTTGCATACTATTTTTTTATTAAAAATGAAAACATTTTGAAACTTTATTACGTATATTATATTTGAAACAGAAACTTTAAAAAAATCTTCATTATGGACACCAAATTCAAACTAAAAATCGCCTCGCTCCTACTTTTCGGAATCCTGTTTTCCTCAAACATCTTTGCCCAAGTGGCAATTAACTCCGACGGTTCGGCACCCACAGCCGGAGCGATGCTCGATATTAAATCCACAACTTCGGGATTGCTGATTCCCAGAATGACAGAACTACAGCGCGGCTCCTTGTCGGTATCAACAGGTTTGTTGATATACCAAACCAACGGTGCAGTTCCGGGGTTTTATTATTATAACGGAACAGCTTGGCAAAACCTCTACGGAGGAAGTGTTCCCTCTGTTTCGGGCGAAACAGAATATTGGTTGCGACCGACAGCAACCCCCACGTATATCTACCCCGAAGGAAATGTCAATATTAAAGTTTATGATTCCGGACAAATTTATGGTCTTTATTACGATGGGGCTACAAATCAATACGGAATTTTTTCAAAAACATCTTCTTCCTCTACAACAACAGTTGCGGTAGCAGGTTTTTCAGATGTTTCCGGGCAACAAACATATGGCTATTTAGGATATAACGGTTCTATTACTGTTGGAGTTTCTACCGTTAACGGAGCTTCTGTTTATGGGTGGACAGAAGACCCTAACAGCATTGGTGTTTACGGCAGAACTACCGGAAGTGCGAATGTTGCAGCAGTTGTTGGGTACTCAAACACTTGGATGGCAGGTTACTATTATATTGACGATGCCGACCCAAGTAGTTTAAACACCCCTTCCGGATTATATGGTGTAAATAAGGTCAGTGTTGATAAAGCCACTAACCAGAATGCTATTGCAGGTTGGGCTGAGCAAACAAATTCATCAAGCACTTCGGGCTTTACTATTGGAGGTAATTTTTATGCAAAAGGCAACAACCAAGTAGCTATTGGAGTGTATGGATATGGTACAAATACAACAACGACTAAAGCAGCTTACGGTGCATACTGTCGCGGAGACGACTCCAATTACGGCAAAGATAATTACTCAGCCTCCGGAATTGGAATCGGGAGTAATGGCTCCTTGTTAGGTTCGTGGACTCATGGTGAAGTTTACGGAATGAATGTAAAGGGAAATAGATACGCAATGTATGTGGACGGAAAGCAATTTACAAACAACATCATCACTCAATTGTCGGATAACGGAACAAAAGAACGCACGGCAACTTATGTACCTACTTCGGCAACTGTTGATATTTTTATAAAAGGCTCAGGTCAATTAATAAACGGGAAAGCCGAAATTAAATTTGAGGACAAATATTTACCTCTGATTTCAGATAAAGAACCGATAATAATTACAATAACTCCGAACGGAGAAACTGCAGGAGTTTATATTGAAACAAATAAATCGACAGGATTTTCAATTCGAGAAAACGGCAAAGGAAATTCGACAGTCAGTTTTTCGTGGATAGCTGTTGCTACACGAAAAGGTTATGAAAAAAATGAAAATCCCGATGAAATTATTTCTTCCGACTTCGATAAAAATATGTCGAAAGTAATGGAAAATAATGACCGAGAAGTTGATCACACTGAAACAACAGCACATTGGGATGGTACAAAATTGATTTTTACAGATACATTCAAACAAGCAGCAAATGAAAATAAACAGACGATGATTAAATCGAAGTAATCGTTTACAGATTTTTATCATCAAAAACCACCATTATATCAAATAATCGTTTGAACTCAATAATATTTGATGTAAATTAGCATGAAAACCTAAATTTCGACTGTCTTGAGAAAACTTATACTCTTTTCAATTTCGTTTTTTATATCCGCAAGCCTGTTCAGTCAAGGCATTATCAACAATGGAGCAAATATTGTTGTTGTCGGCGGAAAACCTCAAAAAAATTAGTATAAGATATCGAATTTACAAATCCAAAAAATAAAGATATGAGTTTAACATTGACAAATAATACAATAGATAAATATTTTGGATTTTTAAGTCAGATTGACAATGCTTCAAAAAAGAAAATGATTATAAAGCTGACAGAATCAATTGAATTAACAGATGAAACAAAATTTGCTTTAAATGAAATGTTTGGTGCATGGAAAGATACACGAGAATCTGACGAAATTATAAAAGATATTAGAAATTCCAGGGTCGAAAATCAAAATACAATTGATTTCTAATGAACTATTTACTTGATACCAATATTTGTATTCATTTTTTCAGAGGCAAATATAACTTGCTTGAAAAAATTGAAAAAGTTGGTTTAAATAATTGTGCTATATCAGAGATAACATTGGCAGAGCTTGTTTTTGGGGCAGAAAACAGTAACTTCCCTCAAATAAATCATGAATTAATAGAAAAACTGTCAAAACAAATAAGCATTTTACCAATTTTTGATTCAATTTTGCTATACGGAAAAGAAAAAGCACGTTTGAGGAAAAAAGGAATTATGATAAGCGATTTTGATCTTTTAATTGGATGTACAGCTATTGAAAAAAATTTAGTTATGGTTACCGAAAATATCAGCGAATTTGAAAGAATCTCTAATATACAAATTGAAAATTGGATAAACAGATAAGACGAAAAATAAATTCCGGTTAAAAACAGCATCTTTCGGGGCGAACTTTGACCCTGACAGAGTCTGGAAACCATTTCGATGTTTAAATTCAAAAAAAAAATGATATTGACATAAATGTCGTGGTAATTAAAAATCAACATTTACGTATTATAATTGTAATATTTTGTTTCTTGATTCGCATTAATAATTAAATATTCAAAAAAAATTTACACTCAAAAACCACCATTATATCAAATAATCATTTGAACTCAATAATATTTGATGTAATTTAGCATGAAAACCTAATCCGATAGCCATGAGAAAATTTATACTCTTTTCAATTTCGTTTTTTATATCCGCAAGCCTGTTCAGTCAAGGCATTATCAACAACGGCGCAAGCATTGTTGTTTCGGGCGGAACGACCGTTAATATCACAAGCGGCGGTTATCTCAACCAAACCAATGGCAGCGACGGTTCTATTGATTTAGACGGAATCATAAAACTGACCGGCGATTTTACAAACAATGCCACAGCAGGCAATGTTTTTATCAATGTTGATACCGACGGCGAAGTAATATTTGCGGGTTTGGGAACGCAAAACATCACAGGAAACGGTCCGTTCGTCAAATTTGAAAAAATTACCATAGCTTCCGGAACAACACAAATACCTGCCGGCAAAGCTGCCACGGTAAACGGCAATTTGACTGTAATCGGCACTTTTAATTTATTGACACCGGCAGATGAAAACCCAAGTGCTTCGCTCATTACCAATGCAAACATCGGCGGCTCAGGAACTGTTAATATTCAACGATTTTTTAAAGTTGCCAACCGTTGGCAATATGTGAGCGTTCCGATGGACGGCACAACCAGCGACTTTTTTACTCAAAATAACGGGTCATACTTGAATCCTAACTTTTATACGTATAACGAAGCTTGGAACAACCCCACCGACCCTGAGAATTCTAATTACAGCAATTGGAGTACATTTGGTCCGTCGTGGACATCGGTGCAAACCGTTTTCGGTTCACCGGCAGCACTTACCGAAGGAACAGGCTATATTTGGTACAACGATGCCAATTTAACCAAAACCTTCACAACCAATACTCCGAGCAATGTTCACACCGGCGATTTAATAAAAAATGTAACCCGCACTTCAAACGATGGTCCAACTTATGGCAATTATTACGATGGTTGGAACATTGTCGGCAATCCGTTTCCTTCGGCAATTGATTGGGACGGAATTACCAAAACCAACATTGATGCCACTGTTTACATGTGGGACGGCGACGTCGGCAATTACGTTTATTATAACGGAACACCGATAGCCGGTACCGGGCAAACACAGCTTAATTCGGCAAATGCACGCTATATCAATGCCATGCAAACATTTTTTGTACACAGAACAACGGTTGGTGCATCAACTTTTACATTAGCAAATACTGCCCGCACACACAGCACAGTACCGATGTTTAAAAATTCGGAATCGACCGCCGATTTCATCAAATTAAAGGCAGTATCAGGCGAATTGAGCGATGAAACCGTAGTTCGGTTTTACGATATTTCACAGCCCAATTTCGACCCCGATTTCGATGCCTACAAAATGTTTGCTTGGAACACAGCAATACCCATGATTTTCTCTATAACCAATGCTCCGGAATTTCCTTTGGCAATAAACACCTTACCACTCTCGGCAGAAGGACAAAGCATTCCCTTAGGTTTTAAAACCGCAGCCGCAGGATATTTTAATATCGAAGCAACCGAAATGAATTTTGCACCCGAAACCGAAGTTTATTTAATTGATACATACACAAATACAAAAATCGATTTGCGTATGCAGAACTCCTACGGTTTTAATTTCGACGGAGGCGAAAACAGAGAACGTTTTTATTTATTCATCGGTCCAAATTCCGGAACCGAAATTCCTTCTACTGATGCCTATTCTATTGAAATTTATTCGTTTCAAAAAAATGTTGTTATTAATATCAATTCCTCAAAAATAATTGACGGGAAAGTTGAAATTTTCAATATTTTGGGCGAAATTGTATGCGTTAAAAATATTTCGGGTCCATACAGTGTAATACCCGTAAATACTGCCGCCGGATATTACATAGCCAAAGTAATTGATGAAAACGGAGCAACATACACACAGAAAATATATATCGGAAATTAAGATATGCCAAAAAGCTTAAACAAAGCATCTCTTAGCCGGATGCTTTTTTTTATTAATTAACTGAAATGAAGATAGTACTTATCGGTATGCCCGGCTCGGGAAAAACAACAATAGGTAAACGACTTGCCCATACTTTGGGAGTGCAATTTTTTGATACCGATGACTTAATCGAAAACAAATATCACACCGATATTTCAACACTTTTTGCTAAATACGGAGAACCTGCATTCCGGAAATTGGAACACGAAACTTTGTTAGAAATACTTCTGCTCGATAATTATGTACTGGCAACAGGCGGCGGACTGCCATGTTTTCACGGAAATATCGATATAATTAACCAAACAGCACTCTCGTTTTACATTCAAATTCCGCTCAAAATGTTGGTATATCGCTTGTTGGCAGCAAAAAAGAAACGCCCGTTAATTGTAAATAAAGATGCCGAAGAACTCTATATTCTGCTCGAAAAAACATACTCCGAACGCATAAAATATTATCAAAAAGCACATCACACAATTGAACCGAATACCGAAAATACAGTTCTGTTGATTCAAAATATCATCAATCAAAAGAAAGAATAAAAAGTTCAAATTTTATTTTTTTGATTATCAATTTGATAATCTATTTTTTTGACAAAAAGGAAACATTTTTCACGTAAAACGTTTCCATATTTAAAAAGTTTCCGTATTTTTGTGTCATGGATGAAAAATTAAAAACAATACTCGAAAAAACAGCCGAAATGTTTATAACACTCGGTATAAAAAGCGTTTCGATGGACGATATCGCTGCCGAATTATCTATTTCAAAAAAAACTTTGTACAAATATGTTTCCGATAAAACCGACTTAGTACAAAAAACTTTCTACTACAAATTTGAAAACAAAAAACAGGAAATTGTAGCAATGGCGGAAAAAAGTGCCAATGCAATAGAAGAAGTGCTCATGATTTTTGAAATGATTGTGAACATGACAAAAAATTTCAATCCGAATTTGGAGCATGACCTGAAAAAATATTATCGCCCGATATCCGAAAAATTTATCAATCACCGCTTGGAACATACATTCACGGTAACAAAACGGAATCTGGAACGCGGCATATCCGAAGGAATTTACCGTAAAGATATTGATGCAGAAACTATTGCAAAGCAACACGCTTTGTCGCTTACCGGAAATTTCGAGAAAACAAGCAACTTATTTAAAGATTTCGATTGTGCCGATGCCATTCGCGAACGGATTTTCTATCATTTACATGCAATATGCAACGAAAATGGTTTGGAAATATTAAAAAATTTAACTCATAAACACTGAAAAAATGATTCACCTCAGAAAATTAAAATTCACTCTTACACTCATTATTTTCGCTTCCGCAAGCAGTTTAAAGTCGCAAAATGATACAATTTCGGCACAACAATTTACACTTGCCGAGGCTCAGACTTATGCGTTAGAAAACAACGCAACAACAAAAAACACCACCATCGACATCGAAATTGCCAAAAAGAAAGTGTGGGAAACCACATCAATCGGTCTGCCGCAAGTTGATTTGAAAGGTACGTTTCAATATCAATTTTCGGTTCCGAAATTAGAAATGGCAACATTGGTTCCCGTTTCCATAGACGGAACTCCGGACCCGTATGATCATTATCACGAATTGCAATATAACAGCATAGAACTGGGTACTAAATCAAATACTACGTTCGATTTTACGGTTTCGCAATTGATTTTCAGCGGCGAATATTTGGTTGGTTTACAGGCTTCGCGCGTTTATAAATCGCTGTCGGAAAAATCGTACGACAAATCGGTATCAAACATTAAAGAATCGGTGGCACAAACCTATTATTTGGTTCTGGTTTTGGAACAAAACAAAACGATTTTGGATTCGAGTTACACGAACATGCTCAAAATTCAAAAAGACATGGAAGCGATGTTCAAACAAGGTTTTATCGAAGAAACGGATTACAGTCAGATTTCGCTTACGGTTTTGAATGTGAAAAATGCCATGATTTCGGTAAATCGACAAACAGAAGTGGCTTACAACTTGATGAAACTGCAATTGGGCTTGGATTTTACTGCAAAAATCGCGTTGAGCGATAATTTGGAAGAGATTCTTAGTCAGGCTGATATGAACAGTTTGGTGATTCAGGAATTTGAAATCAACAATAATATTGATTATCAAATGATTGAAGTTCAAGAAAATTTGATGACTTTGAATTACAAACGCAGCATGTCGAAATTTCTGCCAACGCTTGCCGCTTTTTATCGCCATCAAGAACAATTGAACGCACCGGATTTCAATTTTCAACCGCCGGATGTTATCGGCGTGTCGCTTTCGGTACCACTTTTCAGCAGCGGGCAACGAAAATCGCAACTCAGCCAAGCAAAATTGGAGTTGGAAAAAGTCCGTAACACAAAACAACAAGTTACAACGGCACTGAACACTTCGTTCGAGAAAGCGAAAAACGATTTTCTTGCAGCACAAGACAAATACACGAATTTGAAAGAATCGTACACGCTTTCAAAATCGATTTACGATAAAACGGTGATTAAATACAAAGAAGGCGTTTCGTCGGGTTTGGATTTAACACAAGTTCAAAATCAATATTTTCAGGCACAATCAGCCTATTTTCAGGCATTGGTGGAATTATTGAATGCCAAAGCGGCATTGGAAAAAATTTTAAATCAATAATTAAAAAAACACATTATTCGCCCTGAAAGGGCAAAAGCAACAGCATAGGGCAACGCCCTATGAAAAAATCAATAGCCCTGAAAGGGCGTAAGCCAAAAAAAATGTCTCAATCTCTTTCTAAAGTATATGTTCACATAACGTTCAGTACAAAAAACAGAGTTGCTTTGATAGATTCAAACATCAAAACATCGCTTTTTGAATATTTAGGCGGAATTTGTAAAGGAATAGAATGTAATCCCATAAAAATAGGCGGACACCGAGATCATGTTCATATACTTTGTCTTTTATCAAGAAAAATTCCACAGATGAAATTGTTGGAAGAACTAAAAAAGAAATCTTCAAAATGGGTTAAAACAAAAGGCAAAGAATATTCCGATTTTTATTGGCAAAACGGTTATGGTATATTTTCTGTTAATCCAACAGAAATTGATTTAGTTGTTAAATATATAAATAACCAAGAAGAACATCATAAAAAAGTAGCATTTCAAGACGAATTTAGGGCATTTCTAAAAAAATATAAAGTTGAATACGATGAAAAATTTGTTTGGGATTAAAATTGGCTGTCGCCCTTTCAGGGCTTTCGAAACTCTGTCTGATTTTCACAGGGCGTTGCCTTGTTTTCACAGGGCGTTGCCCTGTGCTGATGCTGTCGCCCTTGCAGGGCTTCGATAAAAAATAAAAATAACGCATATTCATCGTGCGATGGCTTTTGCTAAAAAGTAGCCTTTCAACAGTTTGATATGTAATCTGACAGATTTATTTTAATTTTAAAATGTCCGTATTCTTTTCAAAATCAAATTATTACCTCACTAACAATTAACAATTAACAATTAACAATTAACAATTAATAATTAATAATTAATAATTAATAATTAATAATTAATAATTAATAATTAATAATTACTTATATCAATCCTTAGTACATAATCAAAATTAATAATAAACACATGAAAAAATTATCAATCTTCCTTCTGTCGGCAATTTTTATTTTCGGTTGCAGTAACGACAAACAAGCAGAATTGCAAAAACTTATTAAACAACGCGATGCTCTGAATCTTCAAATTGAAACGCTTCAAACCGAAATTGCCAAAACAGACACCGTAAAAATCGGAAAATATGTTGAGGTAGCTGCACTCGAAATTACACCGCTCACATTCGACCATTTTATCGAAGTTCAAGGCAAACTCGACGGAGAAGAAAATGTAAGTGCAACAGCAATGTCTATGGGCGTTGTAGAATCTATCTCGGTTTCGGAAGGCGATTACGTAAAAAAAGACCAAACACTTGCCGTACTTAACGATGATGTGATGCAACAAACTTTGAAACAATTGCAAACACAACTCGAATTTGTTACCGATTTATACAATCGACAAAAAGCATTGTGGGAACAAAAAATTGGTTCGGAAGTTCAATATCTTTCGGCAAAAAACAACAAAGAAGCTCTCGAATCTCAAATAAAAACCATGCGAGAACAAATAGATATGGCACGCGTAAAATCGCCTATTAACGGAACAATTGAAGAAATATCAATAAAAGTAGGACAAGGTGTTTCGCCCGGATTGCCTTTGTTTAAAATTATCAATTTTTCTGCTGCCAAAATCGTTGCCGATGTTTCGGAAAGCTATTCTCCGAATATCAAAAAAGGCGATAACGCCATCATTGCCTTCCCGGATTTAAACCGAGAAATTAAAGCCAAAGTCGATTTTTCGAGTAAATTTATTAATCCTGTAAACAGAACTTTTCAGGTGATCGTGAAATTTATTCCTAATGATATTGAATATCGTGCAAATATGATTACAGTTCTGAAAATTAACGATTATCACAAAGAAAACACTATCGTATTACCAATCAATTATATACAAAACGACAAGGACCAAAAATTTGTCTTTATCGCCGAAAATGAAAACGGAAATTATATTGCGAAAAAAAGACAAATTAAAACCGGAATCGAATACAACGGAACTGTTGAAATACTTGAAGGGATTAAAATAGGCGAAAAAGTAATTACCACCGGAATTTCCGATATAGAAGACGGAACAACTGTTAAAATATAATTGATAATTGATAATTGATAATTGATAATTGATAATTGATAATTGATA
>DYMH01000215.1:2245-3736 GCA_020721645.1 Draconibacterium orientale | reverse complement strand
AATTATCAATTATCAATTATCAATTATCAATTATCAATTATCAATTATCAATTAATTTTACTAATAATATCCTTGTCGCTCACAATGTGTCCGAGCAATGTTGCCGAAGTGCATTCTGTAATAACAACTTCGACAATATCGCCGATTTTTGCGTTTCGTCTGGGAAAAACCACGGTTTTGTTTTGCGAGTTTCTGCCCGAAAACCGGTCGGGTGATTTCTTGGATTCGCCCTCTACCAAGACTTCAAAAGTCTTGTTCATATCGCGATGATTGCTTTCAAGAGAGATGCGATTTTGCAGTTCGATGATTTCGTTCAAACGTCTTTTTTTAACTTCATCGGGTACATCGTCGGGATAATTGCGAGCAGCGTATGTTTTGGGACGTTCGGAATAAAAAAACATAAACGAATAATCGAATTTCACTTCTTCCATCAAAGAAAGTGTTTGTAAGTGGTCTTCTTCGGTTTCGGTACAATATCCGGCAATAAGGTCGGTTGAAATTCCGCAATCGGGAATTATTCGACGAATGGCGGCGATGCGGTCGAGATACCACTGCCGATTGTATCCGCGGTGCATTTTATCTAACATTCGATTGCTGCCGTGTTGAACAGGAAGGTGTATGTATTTACAAATATTTTTGTGATTCGCCATTTCCTGCAAAACTTCATCGGTAAAATCCTGCGGATATGATGTTGCAAAACGGATTCTGACACGTGAATCGACTTCTGCCACCATTTTTAATAATTGTGCGAAATTAACTTGCTCGTTCCAATTGTATTTATCGACATTTTGTCCCAAAAGCATGATTTCTTTATAGCCTTCGGCAATAATTTCGTGCACTTCCCGAATTATTGTTTCGGGTTCTCGGCTGCGTTCGCGACCTCGGGTGAACGGAACCACGCAAAACGCACACATATTGTCGCAACCGCGTGTAATTGAAATATATGCAGAAACGCGGTTTTTATCTAATCGAATCGGACTGATATCGGCATACGTTTCTTCGCGGGAGAGCAGAACATTTATTGCCGATTCGCCGTGCCGGGCTTCTCGTACCAATTGCGGAAGGCTTCGGTACGAATCGGGTCCGGCGACAATATCTACAACCTTTTCTTGTTCGAGTAATTGTTCTTTCAATCTTTCTGCCATACAACCCAAAATGCCGACAATTAAACCGGGTTTGGTCTTTTTTATAAATCGATAGATACTCAATCTGTTGCGGATTCTCAATTCGGCATTGTCTCGAACCGAACACGTGTTGATGAATACGACGTCTGCTGTTTGATGATCGTCGATTAAAACAAATCCGTTATCTATCATAACGGAAGCCACCGTTTCGCTGTCCGCAAAATTCATCTGACAACCAAATGTTTCGATAAACAATTTTGGTGCATCGGGATTTTTTTTGGCAGCTTCTGTTCGCTCTTGTGAGGTTTTATAATGATTAAAATCAATCTTTTGCATTTTATTATGTTTAATGAATGCAAAATTAGTG
>DYMH01000215.1:0-2145 GCA_020721645.1 Draconibacterium orientale | reverse complement strand
TGAATGCTATTTTTTTTCTGCAATTTTTTCTATTATTTGTCGCATTACCGGGATTATACGTTGTAGAGACTTCGGGTCTTTGTTGATATAAAAAGCAGCTCCTTTTCGTTTCAGTTTTTCGATAATTTCTTTATCTTCTTGCCCCGAAACCATAACGACTTGAATATTGTTGTCTATTTTTCGAATTTCTTCTAATAGTTTTTCACCTGTAACGGGCTCCAAAGTGTCGTCCATAATGTAATAATCCAAAAATACGATGTCCGGTTTTTCGGTTAATTTGAAACGTGCTTCTTTGATGCTGTAAAAAGTTTCGGTTATCAACTCAATGTTGTTGTCCACGTATTCCGATTGTACGGTTTCTACCATGTCATTGAGAATATTTGTAAAAATGAAATCATCTTCTACAATAAATATTTTAATTTTTATGCTATTTTCTTTCATCTCAAAAGGATTTAGATTGATAAAAAAATAATGTGTCAATGTTTTTTTATCATTCAAATTTCAAGCCGTTATTTTCGATTTGAAAATATTTATTTTTGAACTAATACGAAATTGAAATTTCCGTTGTTTTCAATAATTGTTTGTGCTTTTTTGAAAATTTCGTTGTGCGGATTCATTACTTGCCAATACTCATTTGAAGTCCAAATATCATTGGCAATAAGGGCTTTAATATGAATGGCTGTCATTTTGTAACTTAAAAGTGATGTTGTAGTAATGGGTGGTTTTTCGTCTATTTTTAATGTAAGTAGGAATTGTTTAATTATTTTATTAGTAACATTAAAATCTGAATTATATTTTAAAAAAATCGGATAAACATTTGTAAAATATTCTCTGTTTTCATCTACGTAAGTATGTATAAATGAGTTTATTTTTCCTGTTTTTATCCATTGTAAATAATATTCGGGATACAGCGTGGTGTCCAATGGAATAAAAATATCGGGCATAATGCCGCCGCCTCCGTAAACATTTCGGCGATTTATCAGGGTTTGAAAACGGAGTGAATCGTTAAATGTGATACTGTCGGCATGGAGTAATTCGCCATGTTTTAGCCGAATGCTTATTTCTTCGGAGTAATCTTTAAATCCCTTATCGTAGGGCTTTTGAATGCAACGTCCGCCGGGCGTGTAATAGCGGGCAACGGTAAGTCTCACCATGGAGCCATCGACTAAGTAAAATGGGCGTTGAACGAGTCCTTTCCCGTAGGACCTTCGTCCGACAAGGATTCCTCGATCCCAATCCTGAATGGCACCGCTGACAATTTCGGAAGCCGATGCTGTGCCTTCATCAATTAAAACCACAACCTTACCGGATTCAAAAATGCCTTCGCTAGTTGAGAGATAGTCTTTTCTTGGACTTTTATCGCCTTGTGTGTAAACAATCATTCGGTCGGGCTCCAAAAAAATATCGGCAATATCGACTGCTTCATTGAGATATCCGCCGCCATTGTCGCATAAATCGAAGATTAAACTTTGAGCTCCCTGATTCTTTAATTTGATTAAGGCATTACGAAAATCTTCGGACGAATTTGCTGAAAATCGTGTCAATTTTATGTATCCGATTTCTTCGGAAATCATGTAAGAGGCATCGATACTCGAAACGGCAATTCGGTCGCGGGTTATTTCGATATTTAAGGGATATTTGAATCCTCGCCGTTTTATCGACACTTCTACTTTTGTTCCTTTTTCACCCAAAAGGTTTTTTCTTATTTCTTTGTCGGTGATATGATTTCCTGTCAGATTGGTGTTTTCAACTTTCACAATTCGGTCGCCGGGCAACAATCCGGCTCTTTGCGATGGACCGTCGGGGAGAACGGATAATATCATAATAGAATCTCGTAGCAAGCTATACGTAATGCCGATTCCGACAAAACTGCCTTCCAATCCGCGATTGATTTCTTCGACTTCATCTTTGCTGAAATAAGCTGAGTGCGGGTCTAATTCTTTGAGGGTGGATACAATAACGTCTTCAACGATTTTATTTTCATTGATACTGTCGGTGTAGTAGCGTGAGATGTTGTTCAAGACTTGCGAGAGTTTGTAAATTTGCTCATCGGAAACTTGTGCTTCTGCATGAGCAAACAAGAACAGTAGAAAAAATAATGAGCAGGATTTTTTGAAGGGTGTCATTTCTGCCGAAATTAGTTTA
>DYMH01000069.1 GCA_020721645.1 Draconibacterium orientale | reverse complement strand
TAAAACTACGTTTATTATTGTAACACACGACGACTCGTTGGCTCAAATGTCGGACAGAATTATTCATTTGAAAGACGGCGTTGTAATATAGTTTTTAAATCAACATAAAAATTTTTGAAAAATAGATTTTTGAAAAAAATGAATCGTATTAAAAAATTAACATACAAAGAAATTCCCGAAATAGACTTTTATAATGCTACTGCCGACTTGCCCAACGAAAAATGGGCAAAACTTGGTTTTGCCGATAAAGATTATGTTTTAAGCAATTACGGACGTTTGAAAAGTTATGCTTATAAAAAAGACGGCGTTATTCTCAAAAACCGATTAACCGGCAAATTTTTAACGGCAGACATCAGAGTTTACGGTAAAAGTAAAAATTTTTGCATTCATAAATTGGTTGCCGAATATTTTATACCGAACAGCGAACCTGATAAAACTAAGGTGATACATCTGGATAACGACCCTCTGAACAATTATTTTGAAAACTTAAAATGGGCAGGCAAAAATGAAATTTTTCTTCATGCCGAAAAATTTAATAAGAATATAAAAAAAGTATTTCGCGGAAATAAAGCCTTTCTTCGCAAAATTAAACAAACAGATGTCAACAGAATCAGAAAAATGATAGAAAAAGGCGTTTCACAAAAGGCACTCGCCGAAGAATACGGATTGAGCGAAATGCAAATTACACGTATCAAACGCAACGAAAATTGGGTGAGTAAAAAATTGCCGATTTACAATCCGGATACTGACCCCAACTTTAAACCCCGTACTAAAAAAAAATAAGGGCGTTGGTTTCTGATATTATAAATTGAGCGAAATAATATTGTTTTTTTTAAAAGCCATCGTATTTATACCAAAAAGACAAAACTCCTTCATTTTGTAGGAGTTTTGTCTTTTTATTCCATGAAAAAAAATTAAAAAACATTATTAATCAAATCGTCATCGGCAAAATTGGGCAATGTTACTACTAAATTTGAGTTTTCGCTCATGGCACGTTTTATTGCGAAAACCGATTCTTTGTTTCGTGCCCAACTTCGCCGTGAGATGCCATTGTTCACGTCCCAAAAAAGCATCATTTCGGCACGTTGGGAAGCTTCGGGCGATCCGTCCAAAGTCATACCGAAACCGCCGTTAATCACTTCGCCCCAGCCCACTCCGCCTCCATTGTGAATAGAAACCCATGTTGCTCCTCGAAACGAATCGCCTATTACGTTTTGTATCGCCATATCAGCTGTAAAACTCGAACCATCGTAGATATTTGATGTTTCACGATACGGCGAATCGGTTCCCGAAACGTCGTGGTGGTCGCGTCCAAGCACAATGGGTGCAGAAATTTCGCCCGATTTCACAGCCGAATTAAAGGCTTCGGCAATTTTTATTCGACCTTCGACATCGGCATATAAAATGCGAGCCTGTGAACCAACAACGAGTTTATTTTTTCCTGCTTGTTCAATCCATAAGATATTGTCGTTCAATTGCCCTTGAATTTCTTTGGGCGATTTTGCTGCAATTTCACGTAAAATTTTTGCCGCTATTTTATCTGTTTTTTCCAAATCTTCGGACTTTCCGGAAGTACAAACCCAACGAAACGGACCAAATCCAAAATCGAAAAACATCGGTCCCATAATATCCTGAACATAAGACGGATAAATAAAAGTTCCGTCGGACTTCAAAATATCTGCACCTGCACGACTTGCTTCCAGCAGAAATGCGTTTCCGTAATCGAAGAAATAAGTCCCTATATCGGTATGTTTTCGTATCGCCGTAGCTTGCCGTTGCAATGATTCTTCAATTTTTTGTTTGAATAAAATAGGATTATCGCTCATCATCGCATTACTTTCTTCAAACGAGAGCCCGGCAGGATAATAACCGCCTGCCCAAGGATTGTGCAAAGATGTTTGGTCTGAACCCAAATCGACAAAAATATTTACTTGGGCAAATTTTTCCCACACATCAACAATATTGCCCTGAAAAGCGATTGAAACAGTTTCTTTGTTTGATTTGGCAGTCTTTACACGCTCACAGAGTTTGTCCAAATCCGAAATCAGTTCGTCCACCCAGCCCTGTTCGTGTCTTTTGGAACTTGCTTTTGGATTCACTTCGGCAACAACCGAAATTACTCCGGCAATATTCCCGGCTTTGGGTTGTGCACCGGACATTCCGCCGAGTCCGGAGCTTAGGAATAATTTCCCGCAAATTTCGGTTTCGCCCTGTTTTTGGATTTTTCGCAGGGCGTTCAAAATCGTTATCGTGGTACCGTGAACAATGCCTTGCGAACCGATATACATGAAAGAACCGGCTGTCATTTGCCCGTATTGCGACACGCCGAGTGCATTGAATTTCTCCCAGTCATCGGGTTTTGAATAATTCGGCACCACCATTCCATTGGTAACCACAACCCGCGGGGCTTCCTTGTGTGAAGGGAATAGACCTGCCGGGTGTCCGGAATACATCGCAAGTGTTTGTTCTTCTGTCATTTCCGATAAATATTTCATTGTGAGCAGATATTGTGCCCAATTTTGAAAAACCGCACCGTTTCCACCATAAGTAATCAGTTCGTCAGGGTGTTGAGCTACAGCATCATCTAAATTATTTTGAATCATCAACATTATAGAAGCTGCTTGCACGCATTTTGAAGGATATTCGGAAATCGGACGGGCGTAAATTTTATATTCCGGGCGAAACCGATACATGTAGATTCGTCCATAATTTTCGAGCTCTTCGGCAAATTCGGGAGCTAAAACAGAGTGGTGTTTGGCATCAAAATATCGCAAAGCATTTCGCAATGCCAATTTTTTTTCTTCCAAATTCAGAATATTCTTACGTTTGGGAGCATGACTGATTCCGGGACGCGGTTCTTTTTTTTCGGGCAAAATATCAGGAATACCTTGTCGGATTTGATATTGAAAATTATTTAAGTTCATCGGATTGAAATTTTAAATTGAGTGGCTAAATTATAAAAAAGGATTCGCATTTTGATGTGAAATATCAGTTTTTAAGGATTCCGAAGATAAATAGACACAAAAAAACCGCAATTGTATGCGGTTTGAAAAAAGAAAAAAATAAATTTTAAAAAAATAATTGAGTGATGTAAAAAATAACGATAGCTAAAAGTGCACTGACCGGAATTGTAATAATCCACGCCCACAACAATTTAATGGTTACTCCCCAACGAACAGCAGATAAACGTTTTGTTGAACCTACCCCCATTATTGAACCGGTGATTGTGTGGGTTGTACTGACCGGAATTTTCAGAAATTCGGTTACAAATAAAGTAATTGCTCCGGCTGTTTCGGCTGCAACGCCCTCGAAAGGTGTTACTTTTGTTATTTTTGTTCCCATGGTTTTAATAATTCTCCAACCTCCGCTCATTGTTCCGGCTGCTATTGCGGCATAACAGGCAAAAGGAACCCAAGCAGGTATTGGGAAATCGGCAAATGAAGTATTTAAACCTGCTGATTGATTTGCATACAACCACATTGTAACCCAAATGATTCCCATCACTTTTTGAGCATCATTTCCGCCATGCCCAATACTAAATGCTGCCGAAGAAACAAGTTGTAATCTTTTAAACCACCGCCCGGAATTGTATGCGTTCAAAGTACTGAGAAAAAGTGCGAAAACGCTCATAATAAGAACTATCATAGCAAGCAATTCCCATTTAAAATTTTTTGAATCCATGAGAATACTCAGAAAATGACTTTGATATGAATCGGTAACATTGGTTTGGATTTTAAAATACAACAAAAGTATTGTCCCGATGATGACGCTCACCGAGACAATTTTGGGTAT
The DNA here is from genome assembly GCA_020721645.1 of Draconibacterium orientale. Taxonomy (GTDB): domain Bacteria; phylum Bacteroidota; class Bacteroidia; order Bacteroidales; family JAADGE01; genus DYMH01. The sequence continues at coordinate 14,539 of DYMH01000069.1, read as the reverse complement.
GATATTTTTAGTCGCAGAATGCAAAAACCACAAGGCAATGAGAAATGCCATTATCATACCGATAATGGGAGCCAAAATAATAAAACTTGCCGTTTTGGTAATCATGGCGATATTAATGGAATTGAAACCGGCATGTGCAACAGCTGCTCCGGCAAAACCGCCAATGAGCGTGTGCGAAGAAGAGGACGGAATGCCGTAGTACCAGGTCAGTAAATTCCATATAATTGCAGCGATAATCCCCGATATAATAACTTGGTAGGTGATGTATTTTTCGAGTACTGTTTTAGCAACTGTGTTGGCAACTCCATGTTCTTTAAAAATAAAGTATGCAACAAAGTTGAAAAATGCTGCCCAAACCACTGCCTGAAACGGCGTAAGAACTTTTGTGGATACAATGGTTGCAATAGAATTGGCAGCATCGTGAAATCCGTTTATATAATCGAATATCAATGCTAATATGATAATTAAAATAACAATATTCATTGAAAATATGGGAATTAAAAAATTAGAAAATGTGAAAATTAGAAAATGTGAAAATGTGAAAGTATATTTTCTTCATTTTATTTGTTTTCCGTTGCGTTAGGCATACTTGATAATTATTGATTCAATAACATCGGCAGCATCTTCGCATTTGTCTGTAACAATTTCCATACTTTGCAATAAATCGCGTTTTTTGATAATCGTTATTGCGTCTTTCTCATTATCAAACAGTGCCGCAATGCCAAGTTCAAAAACGTCATCGGCTCTGTTTTCCAATCCGTTGATTCGGATACATGCTTCTTTAATTTTATCGATATTTTTCATATCGCGTAATCCATAAACCGCTTTTTTCACTTCCACAGCAGCTTCATCGTTGATTGCTGCTAACTTATGAATGTCGTTGTCTAATACGGGAAGGTTGTATAATATGATTTTTTTTGATGAGCCATCGATATAATCGGCAATATCATCGAGGGCAGATGCTAAAGCATGAATATCTTCCCGGTCGAAGGGGGTTATAAAATTTTTTCCCAACTGTATGAATACTTCGTGCGTGAGGTCATCGTTTTGATGTTCAAAATCTTTGATTTTCTTGACTATTTCTTTGCGATTACTTATATCGTTGCAACAAATGGCTTCGATAAACAATTTGTTCATGCTGATAATGTTTTCTACTATTTGTTCAAAAAATCCGTAAAAGACTTTGTTTTTTGCCGAAAAAGAGTGTAAAAAATTTGAAAATGACATGATAATGTATAATTGTTAATTGTGAATGATAAATTGTCGATGATTAATCAAAAATAAAATTGTCAGAGAAATGTTAATTTTTATAAAATATATATACTTTGATTGGTTGATTTTTTGATGTGCTGATATGCTGATTGCTTTTAATATCAAATAGATAAACAATTTGTAAAACGCAATTTATGACCGTGCTTAGTATAAATAAACCTCTATGTATATTTCTTTTGTGTTTTATAATTTGGTTTACAAATGTAGATATTCATTTCTGAAATGTACAACTTTTTAACGTAGCGTTTAAATTTTATTTAAATTACTTATCTGCAATGATATATATCAATTTAAAAATGTATAGTAAATTTCCAAACTACACATATTATTGTAAACAAGATACTTAACCTATTTACACAAAATGGTGAAGATATTGTTAATTTTATATGAAGACGAAAAGTAACTCAATTAATAATGTGCCAAAGGGCTATCCAGAAAGGAAGTGCAACAAGACAAAAGACATAAGAGAGTAACATCATGCTGCCTGTTTTTTGACGGTCGCCACCGTAGGCTCTTACTTGCAGCATAATGGCGGTTGCGGGAGCAGCGGCAGACTGTATTACAAAAAAATCTGCTAATAAAGGGTGTGTTTTTCCTAATCCAATTGCATACAAAACGGCAACAGTTGCGGCGGGAATGAACATATAGCGAATTGATGTTACACGAAGAATATCAATAAAAGAAGGAAATTTTCGCAGCGAAACGGAGCCCAAAGTAGCTCCGAGAACAAAAATTGCGATAGGAACGGTTGCCTTTCCGAGCAAATCGGCCGAATCGATGAAGGGTTTTGGAAAATAGGGTTTCAATCCGAGCAAAACAATGAGTAAGGACAATACATTGGCAATGGCAGGGGCGGTTATGAATGAACGTGCAGTTATTTTTACTTTTACTTCGCTTGATGTGGATAAATATTTGCCCAAACTCCATAATAACGGATTGTATCCTAATATAAAAAGAAATGTTATCAATGCAAATTCCTGAAAATGCTCGGGATAGACAACCTGCCCGATTGGCAGCACCAAATATCCGGCATTTTGAAGCGAGGAAACGGCTATCATGCTGCGATGTTTTTTTATATTATCTGCAAATAAAAGCAATGCGACTGACATTCCTCCTAGACTCATACCAATTCCTAAAAGCGGTAAAAGCCACCAAGCAGGAAGTTCTTCGGGTTTGAAGCTGATAAGAGTGTTCGAGAAAATCATGGCAGGCATGAGCACCACGACCGTAATTTTCGATAAACTTTCGATATGTAAATCGGTTACAATATTTTTGCGTACCAGCAATCCGGCGGCTATAATAACGATAAAAACCACAGCCAAGGCATCGAACATGCTCCAAAATCCGGACCAAAAAATCTGACTCATATGAGAAGCGGCATTGAAATATGCGGGTAAAGATAAAAATTATTTTTGTTGGATTTAGCATTTCTCCACAACACATTATCAGGGGAAAAACAGAAATTAAATCAAGTAGATTTTTTCAACGAGAGGATACTACGATGTTTTTCTTTTTTTGAAACAACCAATATTTATACTTCGTTATATTTTCATTTCTACCGGAATATTAGCAAATTACAGATATAATGTTGCGCAAAGACGCAAATAATTCAATATCAACGTCTTTCTGTGCTTTCGACTTTGCGAGATAAAAAATACCTAAGTATTAAAAATAAAAAGGCTTTAAAAATTCTTTTTTTTTTAAAAACATTATATTTCGTGATTATTGTTTGTTTTTTATACTATTCAAAACTTCTAAAATCATTTTCTCACGCATTTCTGCATCAAGTTTAACTGAGTTGGTGAATCCGACACACATTTTTTCGCCGGTGCTTAATGTTATGAAATGGATTTCAAGTTTTGTGGGAACAGGTATTTTTTTTGTAAGAATTTCGCCTTGAGAATTGTTTCCCAAAATGGTTCTGTTTTGGAAGGTTTCAGCCGATTTTGATGTTGCAAAGAAAGTTGATTTTGCGTACATTAGTAATTCTGTATCGTTCATTGCCATGGAGGCTTGCATTTCGGGCGAAATCAGAATAAATGTTATCGACATTAATTCATTGTCGATATGAGCATTTGCAGGATATACGAACATTTGGGCATCAAGTCCGATTTCGTTAGGTCCGGAATATTGGTACGATGAGTTGAAAATGAGTGAAAAAATGGCATAGGTATAAATATCTATCATTCGTCTGTTATTTTAATGATTGGATACCAATGAGCAAAAAAAGTTCGCGAGCGCTTATGGTTCCGTTGATGTAAAAAAGATAGGTTCCAAATTCATCACCTTTTCGAATGCGGTTTTGTGAAATATGAAATACTTGCTGTCCAAATTCATCGGGCTGTTTCACTCGTTCATTGTCGATATAATAAACAAAATCGCCGAATTCATCGTTTTTATGTATTCTGTTATCGTTGATAAACAAAACATTATCGCCAAATTCATCGTCTTTTTTGATATAATTCCCGTTCAGGCAATAGAGAACTCTTCCGAACTCATCATTCTCTCTTATTTTTTCATTTTCAATGAAATAAACATCAATTCCAAATTCATCGGGTGTTTTAATTCGTGCTGACATATTATTATGGTTTAAGTTTGTTCATAAAGTTAATTTTTTTTCGGATAATTTCAAATTCTTTTTTTTGTTTTCAAATATCTAAAAAGTATATTTTTAAAATTCCTTTGTTATTCTTACAATGCGATTAAAGTTATATTAAAAAAAAAGCTAGGTTTTTTCTAAATATTTGACATGATTTCTGATTATCGCATTAATTTTAGCTTTCTAAAAATTACTTAAAATCAAGGCTTTTTTCGCAGCTTGCTTTTAAAACGTCCATAACTAAAATATATGAGCAAACCAACGGCAAGCCAAACCAGAAAACGCAACCAATTGGTAAGCCCAAGATTGCTCATCAGGTATGAATTTGTGAGCAAACCAAGTACCGGAATCAAAGACCATTTTTTCCAAACGGCAAATACTGTAATCACGATTGAAACGACTGAAAAAATGAGTATCGGAATAGTGTTTATCAAATCGTTTGTTACTTCGAAGCCGCTTGTGGAATTGTTTTGAAATAAGACGAAATTTTTCAGAAAATCGAAATTCCAAACGGCTAAAGCCGTAAAAATCAGTATCCACAGAATGGGTAAAAAAATGCGACTGTTGAAGTATGGGACTTTAAATCCTTTTGCAGATTGAGATTTGTCGTGGTCTAATATCAATATTCCACCCGAAACCAAGACAAAAGCGAACAGAGTTCCAATACTTGTAAGGTCTGTAACTTCGGTAAGATTAAGGAACAGCGAAGGAATTGCGACAAAAATTCCGGTGATGATGGTTGCAAACCATGGCGTTTTAAACCTTCGATGAATGCTTGCAAATTTTGGAGGCAATAATCCATCGCGGCTCATGCTCATCCATATTCGGGGTTGCCCTACCTGAAATACCAGAAGAACACTTGCCATGGCAACAATAGCACCAAAAGCAATGAAACCTGATAGCCATGTAAGATGCAGATTTTGAAACACATAAGCAAGTGGATCGCCGACTGCTAATTCTTTGTAATTGACCATTCCCGTGAGTACCAAGGCGATGGTTACATATAAAATTGTGGTGAGTATGAGTGATAGAATCATGCTACGGGGCAAATCGCGTTGTGGATTTTTACATTCTTCGGCTGTTGTGGAAATGGCATCGAAACCGATGTAGGCGAAAAAAACGCCGGAAACACCTTTCAGCACACCGGAGACGCCGTTGGGGGCAAAAGGTGTCCAATTTTCAGGGTTTACATAAAAGGAACCGATTCCGATGACTATCATCAGAATAATGATTTTGAGTAACACCATAATGTTTCCCGCAACTTTGGTTTCGTAGATTCCGATATACACCAAAACCGTTATCAGAACAACAATAGTGAAAGCCGGAATATCGGCGATGAGATGCAATCCGAAAATTTCGGGAGCTTTTGCCCATGCCAAATAGGATTCCTTCATTAAGGATGGCAATGAATCGAAAGATGCACCTTTTGCCATTTCGGCAAGGGCTGCGGCGTGTCCGCGAAATGCACTCAAATAATCGACACAGAGAAATTCGGGCAAATTGATGTGAAAACCGTGCAGAAAAGCAGTAAAATAATCGGACCACGAGATAGCCACCGCAATATTTCCAACGGCATATTCCATAATTAAATCCCAACCGATAATCCACGCAATGAGTTCACCGAAACTTGCATAGGCATATGTATAGGCACTGCCGCTCAACGGAATTGATGAAGCAAATTGGGCATAACTCAAAGCCGAAAATCCACATGCCAAAGCGGTAAAAACAAAGAGCAAAGAAACGGCAGGTCCGCCGCTCACGGCTGCTGTTCCGATTGTACTGAAAATACCGGCTCCCACAATGGCGGCAATCCCAAGAGCTGTTAAATCGACAACCCCGAGATTTTTTCGCATCGAATTTCCCGAATTTCGTTCTTGTTCGGCGGCAGACTTCAACATCGACTCTATGGATTTTCGTCGAAATAAGTCTTTCAGCATATTTTTACCTGTCATTTTTTTCCTGCCCTATTTACAAATTCTGATTCAATGTCTTTTATTTAAGAAATGTACTTGCTGTTCGGCTTAGGCTCTGCCTAAGTCGAAGTTATCTTGACAGGCTCTGCCTGTCTGTCAAAGCAAGGCAGAGCCTTGTAAAATAAGCCCGACTGAGACAGAGCCTCAGCCGAACACATGCTTAACTAAAAGACATTGAATTCTGATTGGTTTTTCTTTTATAAGGATAAATCATCTTTTATTCTTTGTATCTTTTTCTCTAAGACGAGATTTACTTCTTCGAATTTGTATTTGTTGGGAAGATTTTCTTTAACACCGATATAAAATTTAATTTTTGGTTCGGTACCGGAAGGACGAACAGTAACTACATCGCCTGTTTCGGTAAAAAATTGGATAACATTCGATTTGGGAAACTCTATTTTCGTTTCTGTATGAGTTTCGAGATTATGACATTTTTTCAACTCATAATCTTTTATTTCAACAACTTTTGTTCCGGCTAAGGTTTTGGGGGGATTTTTTCGATATTCGGACATCATTTTTTGTATTTCCTCCTGTCCGTCTTTCCCTTTTTTCACAACATTTACCAAATTTTCTTTATAAAATCCAAACTCAACGTAAATATCAATTAATTGGTCGTAGAACGATTTTCCGTTATCTTTTGCCCAAGCGGCAGCTTCGGCTATCAAAGCAGCAGCCATAACTGCATCTTTATCGCGAACAAATTCGCCTGCTAAATAGCCGTAACTTTCTTCGCCGCCTCCGATAAACAATTTCGAGCCTTCGTTGGCTTTAATAATTTCGGCAATATATTTGAAACCTGTCAGCACATCAAAATATTCAACATGATATTTTTTTGCTATCGCCGCAATGAGTTCTGTGGTAACAATTGTTTTTACAATGTATTCGTTTCCTTGCAGCAGCTTGGCATCTGCACGTTTCTTTATAAGATAATAAATCAATACCGAAGCTGTTTGATTTCCGTTGAGTAACACAAAATCGCCTTTTGAATTTTTAACAGCAATCCCTACGCGGTCGGCATCGGGGTCGGTTGCTAAAACGAGTTCGGCATCTATTTCGGCGGCTTTTTTTAGAGCCATTTCGAGGGCTTCGGCATTTTCCGGATTGGGCGAAACTACGGTCGGAAAATTACCGTCGTTGATATCCTGTTCCGGAATCGTTGTAACAGACTCAAAACCATAGAGTTTTAATATTTGCGGAACCAAGCGAACTCCTGTTCCGTGAATGGGGGTATAAACGATTTTCATATCTTTGCAACGTGCAATACTGTCGGGCGAAAGTGAGAGTTTTTTTATTTTTTCAAGATAAATTCGGTCAATTTCTTCGCCGATAAGTTCGATATTTTCCTTGATGGGTGTAAAAAGGATTTCATCGATGTTTTGGATTTTTTCCACTTCGGATATAATGTTTTTATCGTGCGGCTGCACAACTTGCCCGCCGTCGTCCCAATAAGCTTTATAGCCGTTGTATTCCTTGGGATTGTGCGATGCGGTAATGACTAATCCGGCTTGACACCCGAAGTGGCGAACCGTAAACGACAGCTCAGGTGTCGGGCGAAGGTTTTCAAACAGATAGACTTTGAAACCGTTGGCAGAAAAAATATTTGCCGCAGTTTGGGCAAATAATCGGCTGTTGTTGCGACAATCGTAGGCAATTGCAGTTTTTATTTGTTTTAAATTCGGAAAATTCTTTTTCAAATAGTTCGACAATCCCTGCGTGGCTGCTCCCACGGTATAAATATTCATTCTGTTGCTGCCAACACCCATGATACCGCGTAAGCCGCCCGTACCAAATTCCAACTCGCGATAAAACGACTCGATAAGCTCTTTTTCATCATTTTTTATCAGATGTTCAACTTGTTTTTTTGTTTCGAGGTCGTAATTGCCTTGCAGCCAATTTTGTGCTTTTTCGAGAATGTATTTTTCCATTGTTTTTTTTTTTATGCAGATATTTGATTTATCCGGAAATTATTTTTGTTTTCAAAAACGTTACGATTTTTATTTGTACGATGAGCAAATTTAGCATTACATGCTTTACATTTCCACATCATTTTTCGTGCTTTTTATGTATTTCGGCTTGTAAGCCGGATTTTTGAAATTTTCGGGAATATTCGAAATTGGTAAAATAAGCAAGGTTTTATCGCCATGTTGAATGATTCGAAATTCTACCCGCCGGTTAAATTTTTGAGATTCCAAATTATACACACCGTCAATCATATTCAGTGCTATTGGATTTTCTTCTCCATAGGGTTGTACTACTAATTGATTTGGCGAAATTCCTTTGGAAAGAATGTAATTTTTCAGCGTGTTTCCTCGTTTTTCGGATAATTTGTAATTCGATAAAGCATTACCTTTCGAGTCGGCATAAGCTCCAATTTCAATAATAGCAGTTGGATTTGTTTTCAAGTAATAAATCAGTGCGTCCAAATTGGCATCATCTTCTTTTGTAAATTCAGTTTTATTGAAACCGAAGAGTAAGTTCTTGATTTTCAAATTCATATCATACACATTTCCTTCTGAATCAATGTTTTCGGGATTGATTTCGTTTTCCTCGAAAAGTGCAGAATTTGGCAGACAATTTGGATTCTTGTCCAGCCGTATCGATTTATACAGCATCTGATAAGAAGCATCGGTGGGTATAGTAAAATCCTCGCTGAACACAACCTTTCCGTTGGCTGCAACAATGATATTGTATTCGCTGCCTTTGTTACCCACAAAAACAAATTTCCCGTTGTATGAATTGGGAGTATAATAACCTTCGCTTCCGGTTTGCTTATTGCTTATTGTAATTTCGGTTTTCGGCATTTCACCTTCACAAACAAAAACCTTACCTATCATCACACAAGCATTCGTTCCTTTTGCTCCGTGAATATCCATTAAATAAATATCCGTATTTCCGAATCCTCCTTGTCGCATCGATGAAAAATAGGCTCGTTTGGCATCAACTGTCGGAACAAAAAACACATCGTCATCGACCGTATTGATTGGATATCCCAAATTTTCGGGTTCGGACCATGTGCCAAATTCATTTTTTTCTGCTTTAAAGATATCGAACCCTCCCACTCTTTCGTGCCCTTTCGAGCTAAAATACAGAGTAATCCCATCGGGGTGAATGTAAGGACCTTCTTCATCGGCAGAGGTGTTTATTGCTGTACCTAAATTTTTAGCTTCTCCCCAAACTCCGTCTTTTTGCAGTTCGGAAATATAAATGTCCAACCCTCCATATCCTCCGGGGCGATTGCTTGTAAAATATAAAAATCGCCCGTCCGAAGCTATAGATGCCGAAGTTTCTCTGTACTTGGAATTGATGTTCGACCCTAAATTTAAGGGGGCACTCCATTGTTGTCCAATCAAACGGCTGGAAAAGATGTTTCCGTCTTCCTCGTCTTTGTAAATGAGCAAATGTTGCCCATCGATTGATAAACCGATAGAAGCTTCGTGTTCTGTTGTGTTGATATTTGAGCTGATACTTTTAGGCTGACTCCATTGGTCGTCTATTTTTTCGGAAATAAAAATATTTTCATCATATTGCCCGTCACCATCGGGTTCAACACCGTTATCGAGCGAGCGGCGGGAAGTGAAAATAAGTACCGATTCATCGGCTGAGACAACTGGACTATGATCGGAATATTTAGAGTTGATAGTATTTTTTAAATTTGTTACGGATAAACGTACAGGATTATTAAAATATTTTCTCCCTACTTCACAAAGATTTTGTTCATCTTCGATTTCCTGAATCAATTTTTTATTTTTTGTATCATTTTTAAGCTCGGCGAACATTTGTTCGGCTTTATCAAATTGATATGAAGCACGATAGGCACGTGCCAAATAGAAATAATTCTCTACATAATCGGGGCTTTTTTCACCTTTTTTCTTTTTAAAAAGCTCGGTTGATTTTTGTAAATACGGTATCGATGCCTCTTTGCCGTTGGTTGTATTAAGTAAACAAAATCCAAGTTTGTAATTCAATTCCGGATTGTTTGGATCTTGCTTTAAAAACCGCCTGTAGAAATCGATGGCTTGCGTAAAATTTTCATTTTCAATGAATGCTTCTGCAATTTCGATACTGTCTTTTTTAATCTGAGTTTTGCCACTCTGATACAAAAGAATTAAAAAAAAAGATAAAATCAGTGCTTTTCGTGTCATATTAAGTTACATAGTGTAGTTGCAATGCAAATGTATTTTTTTATTCTGAATCTAAATATTTATCGAATAATATTTAATAATAGTTCGGTATTTTTTTCTCACAAAGTCGAAAAATATGCAAAGATGTTGATATTGAATTATTTGCGTCTTAGCGAGATATAATAACTATAAATTACTGATAATCTGTTATATACAAGACATGGCGGAGTATCGATTTAAAATTCTTTGATAAAAATGATGGCTTTGGGATAATTTTTCTGAATATTTTGTAAATCTTTTTGAGCATCGGCTTCGGTTTTGTAATCTCCGGTATAATAGATATAGGTTCCGTCGGAGGATTTGTGTTCTTTCACATTTTTAAGCTTCTGAAAAATCGATTTATCAACAGACATGCTTGATGTTAATATGTTTATTGAAAAAATTGGATTAGTATTTTGGTTTTCGCTGTCGATGCTGTACTTTTCGGGCACTTCGATTGTTTTTACATACAATTTTTGAACGGCTCCTTGTTTGAGAACTTTTATTTCCACACGGCGGTTGTAAGGTAAGGCATTCCACAGAAATTCACCGTTCTTTGTTTTATTATGGGCTATGGGATTTGCAATATTATAATTTTTTATAATTATTTGATTTTCACGTACTCCTTCCGACAGCAATTTTATCTTCACAAATTGTGCTCTTTTTTGTGCTAATTGTCGGTTATAATCCAATGAACCTAGTAAATCGGTGTAGCCTCCAATTTCTATTTGAGCATCGGGATTGTCTTTCATATAATTTGCCAAAATCTTCATATTTTCTTCATATTTTTTGGTTTCATATTGGCGAATTTCAAAAAGTATATCACAAACTTCAACCGTTAGAGTATCGGTGCCGGCTAACAATCCGAAATCTTTTAAAATTTCTTCCTGTTCTTTTTTTGCGGCGACGAGAGCTTCTTCGTAAAATTTTGTTCGCTCTTCGCGATTTTTAAATGCCTGTGCAAGAGTATTTTCATCATATATTGTGTATTCTACACTATCGTTCACAATAGAATGTTCTGATAAATCGTTATAAATGCGGCTTCGCTCTACTCCTTTGGATATCAAGTAATTAATCATTATATTTTCTCTTTGAGAACCGTATTTAAAATTTTTAGGATAGTAAACAGTATCTAATTTTAAGGTCAGATAATCATAAGCCGAAATATCAACTTTTAAATTAGGATATTTTTTTAGAAAATCGGCTAATAAATCCATTTCGAGCTCCGTAAAATTGTCCATTTCTACCTTTTTCGGAGCAAAAGAAACAGTTCTCGACTTTCGCACGTGTCCCGTTATCATGGTATCTAACTGTGCTATATGATAAATATGTTTAAAGCCGGAGTCGCCTTTTAACGAAATGTCTTTGGTGTCGAAAAGGTGATTTTCCGATTCATAATAGACTTTATAATTTTTCCTGTCATTGAGTACAAAGAGGTATTTACCTGTCAGAATATTTGGTGAATAGCTGTCTTCAAGTTGTTTTGTATCGGCATCAATGACAAATATTTTCGATTCGGCAGGCACTGTATAAATACTGTCATAGACATCGACCGATTCAACATTGATGTCGCAAATCGAACAAATCACACTGTCGCCGGCATAATAATATTTTTTATCAACAAATACTCTATTATTTGGTGTAATGACAGTATCGTGTGAAATCACACATAAATCTTTGTCGAAGGTTTGATTTGAAATTTTTCCGTCTTCAACAATTCCGGAGACCAAGGTAAGATTTTTTTCGTCTTGTGTGTATAAATTAGCAATGTAAATATTCGATTGTCCTCCGGATTGCAATGAGTAATAGCCGCGTTTTCCGTTGGCAGAAGGAATATAGAAAACATCATTATCAACGGTATTCAAAGGGAAACCAAGATTTTTTGGTTCACTCCAAGTGCCGTCATTTTGTTTGACCGAATAAAATACATCAAAACCTCCCATACCCGAATGCCCTTCCGAACTGAAATACAAAGTTTTACCATCGGGGTGAATGTATGGACCTTCTTCATCGAGCGATGTGTTGATTTGAGAACCTAAATTTCGAGATTTTCCCCAAGTGCCGTCTTTTGTTTTTTCAGAGACCCAAATATCCATTCCTCCTTTACTGCCTCTTCGATTACTACTGTAATAGAGATATTTACCATCGGCTGATGGCGATGCATGCACTTCTCGTTTTTTTGAATTAATATTTTTATTTAATTTTTCGGGAATCGACCATTTATCACCTGTTAGTTTGCTGTAACAAATATCGCCTTCGTCATTTTTGGTCGATTTATAAATATACAATTCTTGTCCATCTACCGATAAACCACAATCGGCTTCGTGCCCGGCTGTATTTACCGGGCTTACTAAATTTTCGGGTTGTGCATGAATGCCTTTTCTTTTGTCGTAGATATAGATATCTTCAAAATATTCATCGTTTTCGGTTTTCAGACCTCCGGTGTTTCCTTTTCGCTTTGAAGTGAAGATGATAACCGACTCGTCTGCCGAAACAACCGGACTGTGGTCGGAATAATTGGAGTTGACAACTCCAAGTTTGGTAACAATTAAATCGGACGGATTATTGAACAAGTTGCGGCCTTCTTCGCAGCGTGCAATTTGAGAATCAATTTGTCGAACGACTCGCTTTTTTAATATCGGACGTTTCATCTGTCGGTAAACTTCTATCGCCTTATCAAAGTCATAATTAACCTGATAGGCTCTGGCTAAATAGTATTCGGCTGCAAAAAACGGAACTGTTGATTTTATGGTTTTATTGTATAGCTCTACTGCTTTTTCGAGGTATCCAACAGCTTCATAACGTCGTTTTGAGGCATTTAATAAGCAAAAACCGACCTTAAAATTCAAATCATAATCATCCGGTTGTTGTTTTAATAAATTTTTATACAATCCAAGTGCATCATCAAATTTCCCGTCGAAAATAAATTCTTCGGCTTTTTCTTTGATTTGCTTTGGTTGTTCATCTTTGGAAATATTTTGGGCATAAAGAAAAGATGTAAAAACTACAAAACATAATGTAAAAAATGCTCGAATTTTCATTGGAAGCGTTGTTTAGTTTGAAATGAAATTGCAATTTATAAAAAATTATATTAATATTCTAAGTCTTTTTATTATTATTTTTTGTTCCTAAAAAAAATTTTACTTTCGTTATTTTTAAACAATATTATTTTGAAAGATGGATTTTGAGAAATATATATCAGTACATTCGCAAACCGAAGATTCTGTTCTGAAAGAGTTATTTCGTGAAACAAATTTAAAGATTCTGATGCCTCGAATGCTTTCGGGACCGATACAGGGTAAATTACTTGAATTTTTTTCTAAAATGATATGCCCAAAAAATATCTTGGAGATAGGTACTTACACCGGATATTCTGCAATTTGTATGGCAAAAGGGCTTGCCGAAGACGGTATTTTGGACAGTATTGAAATCAATGATGAATTGGAGCCTATCATTCGCAGGTATTTTGCCAAAGCCGGTGTGCAAGAAAAAATCCGCTTACATTTCGGTGATGCTCTGGAAATTGTGCCTCATTTAAACAAAATGTACAGCCTTGTTTTTATTGATGCCGACAAAAGAAAATACATCGAATACTATCAATCGGTGTTTGATAAAGTGTTGCCCGGAGGGTTTATCATCGCCGACAATGTGCTGTGGAACGGCAAAGTTCTTGAAGACCCCATGCCTATTGATGAATATACGAAAGGAATTGATAATTTTAATAAATTGGTACAAAATGACACACGGGTCGAAAATATCTTATTGCCGCTTCGAGATGGTTTGATGATTATCCGAAAAAAATAATAACGGTCTTTTTGAGACCGTTATTTTATATTTGAATAACTCTTTTCTTGCAGAGTTTCTACTCTGTTTCACTTACTTCTTCTTTCTCTTCCGATTTTTCCATATCTATCAGATTATTTTCCAAAAGCAGATTGTACCAAGATATGGCTCGTTTCATATCAGATATATAAACTCTTTCTTTATCGTAATCGGGCAAAATGGTTTCAAAATATTTTTTTATTTCTTCGGGTTTTGCTTTGGAATCTATACTTTTGCCTCCGTTTTCTTTGGTATAAATGGCTCTGAAAACTTCAACAAGCGGTTTATCTTCTGTCTCGGAATAAACCGAGATGTCTTGCAAAGAGCTGATTTTTGATGATGCAAATGCCTGTAAACGTTTTTTATCAATGAGTGATTCAACGATAATGCCATTTTTGGTTTGTGAGATATGTTTGAACAAACCGGGCTTTCCCGAAATCGACATGATTCCTTTTAAATCCATAGTAAACTTTTTTTAAAAATTATGAGTGTACAAAATTATATTATATTTTTGGCTGATAAAATTTTTTTATCAACATTTATCATTTACTTTTTCTTTGCAAGACCTTTTGGGCACTTCCTGAATTTTTCGCATTGAAAATAATGCTTATTCTATAAATTTTTTTATGCTTATCCGTAAAGTTACCTAATTGTAAAAATTTATTTTTAGAAGTACGGTCGTAATTCCCCCTTTTTAAAAGGGGTAGGGGGAT
>DYMH01000214.1 GCA_020721645.1 Draconibacterium orientale | reverse complement strand
TGCTTTCGGGATAAAAATCCCGAAAAACGTTGACTTTATGGACGGACTCTAATTATCGTTTTAAAATTTTTGTGATAAATTTTTGTTAATGCTTCACTCAAATAGTTTGTGTTCGTTTCAAGTGTGTCGGCAAGCATATTGAGCGTTAAATCTTTGTTTTTCCAGATTTCACCTTGCTCGAAAAGCTCTATAATTTGTTCAACTAATTCCGGCTTTTTTATTTCGCTTTCTACTTCTTCCTTAACAATATTCTCTTCGATGGGCTTACTTATTAAGTTATAATCGGATATAACTTTATTTTTTTCAACTAATTTGATATACGCTTTTCTTGTTTTAAGGCTGTAAAAAGCAAGAATAATAGAAAATATAACAACTCCGACAATCAACAGTGTTATTAAAAAAATATAATTTTTTCGTGCATCATCAACCAATTGCATTTGGCGGTTTTTATATTGAAGTTCTTTAATTTGCGACTGTTTTTTTATATTTAAAATACGGTTTTCGAGATCGGCAATTTGTTTCGATAAATTGGATTTTATAAAAGTATCGTTTCTCGATTGGTAATCGATGAGTAATTCAGCTGATTTTTCATACTGTTTATTGAAATAATAAATTTTTGCCAATGTTTTTTCGATTTTAAGTATCAAAGGATTGTTTTTCGACATAATTGCAAAAGGAATCGACTGTTCTAATATCGAAATTGCCTTGCTTGTATTGTTGATTTTATTGTAAAGTGAAGCTAGAAGAAATAAAATTTCTGCGGTCGATTTTGGATTATTCTCCAACTGATACGATAAAACAGCCGAATCGGCATACATTATTGATTTAAAAAATTCTTTTTTGTTGTCATACATTAGAGATAAATTTGAATAAACCAAAGCTTTGTAATTTGAATTATTATTATATTTTTTTATGAGTTTAAGTGTTTCCAAAAATGATTTTTCGGCTTTGTCGAAATCCCTTTTTTGCAGCCAAACTGTTGCAATATTGTTTATTGTTTTTATGTGTTCTCCGATAAGATTATTTTTATTAAAAATAGAATCGGCTTCCTCAAAATAGTGAATTGCCCGATCGAAATCGGAAAGTTTGAATAGGATTTGCCCTAAATTATTAATTGATAAGGCATACGAAACTTTATCTTTCGATTTTTCGGCATAAATCAATGCCAATTCGAGATAATGTGCCGAACTGTCCTGTTCTCCCTGTATATCGGCAACAAGGGCTAAATTCGATAAAACAATCGAAAGTTTATCGAAATTGCTGTTTATTCGATAAAAATGGACGGCTTCCTTATATTTTCCGGCTGATTTTTCATATTGATTTTTATAATAATAGATAAGACCTAATTGTTCATCAACTTGGGCTTTTAAAGGAATATCCTGAAATTTGTCTGTCAAATTCCATGATTTATTACAATAATATTCGGCATCTTCAAAATTTTGCATTTCGATATAAACCGATGCCAATTCGGAATACAAACGCATCAATTCGTGTCGATCTTCGATTTTTTCGTTCAAAGCAACAGCCGACCGGAAAAATTCGACAGATTTTCCGTAAGAATGCAAATGTTTTTCGAGATTTGCCAAATTTGCTAATGCCTTAGATTCAGCCTTTTTATCGGAAACTGCACGCGATTGTTCCAAATAAACATTAAAATATTTTTTTGCACTGTCGAATCTATTTTCCTTAACAAAATCTTTTGCTTTTAAATTAAAAAATTCAATGTTTTTTTCGTAATTTTGGGCACTAATCTTTTGAACAATAAGACTAACAAAGCAGATACTCAGAATAAATGTTCTTAAAACCGACATCGTGTAAAGTTTGCAACAAAATTATAAAAAAATATGAAGTATAAAATTTTTACTCTTTTATTAAGTTTACTGCCTTTGATGTCATCGGCATCAAACTACAAAATATTGGTGCTTACGAAAGAACCCTGCGAAAAAATCATTTTATACAACTCTCACTCAAATATTCAAACATCTGTCAAACATAAAGAAAACAATAATTTAATGTACACATTCGAGTTGAATGAAATTATTGATTGGTATCTGAAATTAGCAAACCAAAATTCGTTGAAAATATTTTTACTAAACACCAATCAATACTCCGATTGGATTTCGGTAAATTCGTCAGAAAAAGTAAATATTTCAAACGAAATATATCTAAATTACAAAGATAAAACCACTGACATTATAAACCAAAATATCCTTTTCTTTCACCCCGAACTCATTAACAGCCCTTATTTACAAAATACGGTGAATTTCAGAAACACCGAATCGGACTCGGTTTTTAAAACCACTGATTTGAATTTTTCGTATCAACAAAATATCAATATCGGATGGAAAAAAAACGAATCGGCACAAGAAATATCTATTTTCGATATTACGAATAATTTATTGATTTACAGAAATATCAACTACGCCGACACAATTATCAATTCGCAAATAATCGGTTCAAAATTAACAAAAGGAAAATATTTATTAGAATTAAAAATCACCAATGAAAGAGAATCAAAATCCGGTAAAATATTTTTTACAATAGATGAACCCGAATCAAATGACAGTTATGAATTGTTTTTTTTAAATGAGAAAATCGAATTACCCGATATCCGGGGTTCTTCATTGAATTTTACCGTCAGAAATAACAAAAACGAAATCCTCTTTCGAGCTTCAAATGCAAACATCACAATCTTACATAATTATATAAACCGAAAGTTGAAAAAAGGATATTATTCTATTGAATTAAATACTGAAAAATCATCGGCAACTCATATTAAAATTCAAATTATATTCGACGATTCTGATTTTAAAAAAATTCGCCAAAACGATTGGTTTCACATCACTGCAAAATAGCTTGGAAGCGATTTTGTAATTGGACAGATAAATTTTACATTTGCACAGAAATCATTCGATTATGAAAGCAGCTTATCTGAGCGAAAACAATGTCGCATTCGACAAATTGTTTAAGAAATATCGAGAAGCTCTCGAAGAATTTCTTAATTTGGTACAAGGTCAATTACCTATTTCTTATTACGCTTTCGATACCCGAATATTGCTCAGCACGGGGCTGTCGGTTAATTTCGATAAAAATAAAATCAAAAGCAAAGCCGCACGTGCTTGTTACAGCCGATTGATGAAACTGTCGGATATGTGGTTCACCTACGAAACACTTCTGAATATTGTAAACGAACAAGGTTTTTTTGCCGATAAAAGTGCGAAAGCTACTGCATTAACAGATAAATCGGCTTCGGAAACTTTTGAATTGGCTGATATTCTCAACACCTGCAACACAATTTTAAACACTCATTGCTTTACCGACCCTGCAAAATTCAAAAAAATACAGGATTATCTGGCATTTCTTGCACAAGGTACAAACCCAACGCAAGTTGCCGTTTTAAATCGTGCTTTGGCATCTGTGAAAAGTAAAAAAGATCTCGGCATTCAGGAACTCACAGGCTGGATTTACGCAATTCGCAATGCTTTTATTATCAACGGAGACACATCGGTTTCGCGAATTAAAAACATGGATTTGGCAAAAATATTATTTGAAATTTTATACGATTTTCTATTGATTGCAAGTGTTAAAATCGCCGCAAAATTGATTTATAACAAAATAAAAGAACTTTCAAACTAAAAATTAAAAGTGAAAAACTAATAATAACGGCAATACATCAGCTCATCAACAAATCAACATATCAAAACCATGAACATTGAATCGTTTCGCGAATATTGCCTGTCGAAAAAAGGCGTTTCGGAAGATTTTCCTT
>DYMH01000068.1 GCA_020721645.1 Draconibacterium orientale | reverse complement strand
GGCCAGCCAACTTCCGTATATGTTTTTCGTTTGTTATATAAAACAATATTGAATGCCGGACCGACATCGACAGAGATTTTTAAAATTCGATTGATTCTGAAATTTCTGCCCGCCGACGGAATCAAAGAAACGACTCTCCAAACATAGAAATCATCTTCCGATTGCCAAAAAATTGCACGATTGCTAAGCTGCCATTTGAATTCGTTACTTTCGTTTTTCAGATTTGTGAATATTGCAACATTGTAATTCAGTGAAAATGTATAAGTTTCGTGATATTTTTGAAAATGATTTACGAAGCCTGCCGAAAATCCCATTGATTGCCGATTTGATATGAAATTATATTGACTTCCGACACAGAATCCTTCATAAAATCCGTATCCGACAAAAAACTCAAAACGAGATACCTGCTGAGCTGTTCCGATTTTATAAAACAAAAGTATTTGTATAAAGATAAGTAAAAATTTCATTTTTGAATATATTTGTAACCGTTTGCAAAAGTAAAAAAACGCTCCCTTTCAAAAGCGTTTTTTTTATAAATATTAGATGATGTTAATGACACAGAAACGACAACATCTCAGTAAGTAATCGGACAGATTTATTTGTATTTTATAATGTTCGTATTCTTATCAAAATCAAATTATTACTTCATTAACAATTAATAATTAACCATTACTCAATACTGCCGTAAATTATTATTCTTCAACTTGATAAACCTGTTTATTGAAAACAAACCGAACATTGGTTCCCAGCGCGTAAAATTGCGAAACTTGCGGATATTTGTTCAATAAATCGAAATATTCTTTTTCGCCGAATTTTAAATTTATGGCTTTTGAAGTGTTTTTTTCAGAATACACATCAATCCAATGATTTCCGCTTTGGTAAACAGCCCGACCTTGAATATTACGAACTTGCATGGCAAAGTTCTGTTCTTGTCCGTTCACATCTTTGTACATCATACGGCTGACTCCTTGTTTGACATCATCAATGGAACGTGCTCCGGAAAGCGACTGAAATTCGGCACTTGTTTGTATGCTTTCGCTTCCGCTGCTTTTGTTCATATTTTCGTATTCTTTTTTGCTTTTATCTGCAAAATCATCGACTTCGCCGACTCCGAAACGTCCGCGAAAAATGGGAGGATTATTTGCAGGATTGGTCGTTACCAATTCGTCTTCCAAAATCAAATAACTCGTGTAGGGCGTGATAACTCCGTATTTTTTTGCCAACATAGTAACTTCGTCCACCAATTCTTTTTGTGCTCCGTTCAATCGAATTTGGTCGAGCAGGAAACCGATTTTTCGAGTTGCCCACAGCACGGGAACAAATTCGTTTTGTTCAACATCTTTAAATTCAACTTTGAAAGTGAACTTCTGCGGTTTTCCGTTTATCATTCCTTCCAAAAAGACAGTTGCATCGCCGTTTTTATCGTATCGCCCGAGTACTGTTTGAGAAGAACCTTTGAAAAAATCGCTCAAATCGGCAGGATATATTTCACTTGTTTTAACATTTCCCGAAAAAGAGATTTTTGGGTCGGTAAGAATCGGCGAACTGATTTTGGTGTAGAAATCCGAAATTTTCAATTCCATGTCTTCGTTTGTGCCGATATAAGTGCGATAAGCTTTTGTAGTTTCTGTAATTTTATCGAGCAAATGGGTGTTCAAATCCTCTCCCACTCCGAAAGTAAAAATTCGCGTGTGTTCGCCGTTGGCGGCGGTAATCAAACTTAATAATTTTTCGTTTTGAGTTTCGCCGACAGTCGGTTTTCCGTCGGTTATAAACACAATAAAATTCGGACGACCGGCTACAGCCTTTTCTGCACACGCTAATTCGAAGGCTTCTTGCATATTTGTTCCGCCGATAGGTTTCAATTCGTTTATAAATATTTTTGCTTTTTGAATATTTACGGAATTGGATTCGGATCGTTTTCCAAATAATGCAGAAGCTTGTGTCGAAAACTTTATGATTTCAA
Source organism: Draconibacterium orientale (assembly GCA_020721645.1). Taxonomy (GTDB): domain Bacteria; phylum Bacteroidota; class Bacteroidia; order Bacteroidales; family JAADGE01; genus DYMH01. The sequence continues at coordinate 16,491 of DYMH01000068.1, read as the reverse complement.
AACGGTCTCCTTTATTCAAATTTTCGATACAGAACAGAAGAGCCTTTTTTGCTTGCTCCATCTTCTCTCCCGCCATACTTCCGGAAACATCGAGAACAAAAGTGATGTCTTTATCAATCACTTCTTCATTGTTTTTTATAAAAGACGGAGAAATATCCATCAGAAAAAAACCTTCTTCGCCGGCAGCTTTACTGTTGATGAGCGATACGCCGAAATTCGATTCCGACAGTCCGATATACAAACTAAAATCGACATCGGGTTTTACCGATTTTTCTTCATAACCAACTCTGACTGAGTTTTCGGAATTTCTGATAATTTCTACTTTATGCGAAGGTGAATAAACGGTAGTAATTTTAGAAGTTTCTTTTGCCTGCATATCAAAACTTACATTCGACAAGGGTTTTGCAGTATATTTTTCGGTATTCAACGGAAAAATATATTCCAACAAATTATTGTCCTTACTCAAAATTTCGCTGTACGAAATTGTAATATGTTTTTCGGAGCGAGCTTCTATTGGGAAAATCCGAACTTTAAATAAATTTTGTTCCGAATATTCGAGTAAAGCCGGGTCGCGCATTTTTCGTACAATTTCTTCATAAATGTTTCGTGCTTTGTCGGCATCAAGTAATTCGGCTTCCATTTTTTTTCCGTTTATTTCCATACTGAAATTTTTCAGCACCGCACCTTTCGGAACCGGAAACAAAAACCAACCTTGCAGATTGGAATTTCCGGGATTATAGAAAATCTGGTCAACAACGGTTGTTGCTATCAAACCATCGATTGTTACCGAAACTTTCAAACTTTTGTTTTCCAACATATACGGATTAAATCCGGGCTGCACCCAACCTGCTGTTCCGCTCGGCGAAACAATAATAAATCCACCTGCAAATGTAATTTTGGCAAATAGTATTGCAAGAATTACGGCGATAATACTTTTTGATTTCATGATTTTTTAGTTTTACAAATGAATATCAAATTTTAGTGGAAATATAAACCGACAAAATTGTCGGTTTATAAAATGTTTTTTTAAAAAGACTATTTTTCAAATTTATAATTCTTTTCTTCTGCTTGTTCGCGAACTGTTTGAATTAATGCACTTCCCAAGGACGAATTTTCGGAATTTTCTTTTCGCTTTTCGTTGATAAAATCTTCTCGCTTTTTATTCAATGTAACAATTTTATTTTGAATCGTTTGTCGTTCGTCTTTTTTCTGTTTCAGGAAATATTCTTTTTCTTTGTCTGTCATATTTTTCATTTCTTCCGGAAGTTCTTCCTTGTCTAACTTCGCCAAAGCCGATTTGTCATCTTCCACGGCATCAACCAAATCCCAGTTCGAATTTACATAAGCACCCGAACTTTTAGAAACCGCACGATTTACCGAAACTGTCGAACTTTCGCCGTAAGCATTGTTATCTTGCACTTCTTGTCGAGCTTTCTTGTCCATTCCGCCCGAACCGTAGGCGATGTAGGTTTTATTTAATTCCGAATTAAGTTTAATAATATCGGCATCGAAAGGCGTTTCAATATCAACAACCACCTGGTTTTGGTCGATGTTTATATATTTTCCGTCGGTCAAATCGGCACCGTCTTTCCATTTGGTGTTAATCCCTTCTTGAAGCGAACCGCAAAAAATCGTATTCACCACAATACCTTTCGTAATTGCATTTTTACATGAAACGGAATATAAAACATTTCCTTGTGTAAATTCTTCGTTTCCGGCAATAAATATCATTTTCAAATCAGAATTTGACGCACTCCAATTGAGTTGTACGCTAGCATTGTCGATAACCATTCCGCAATATTCGCTGCCACCGTTGGTTTTCAAAGCGAAAAGTGCTTCGGAAATTTTATCCAAATCGGTTGTCAGTTCCGAAACTTGGCGAATATATCCGCCTTCCGAAGACAAGCGGTCGTTACCGTATTCGTAAAGTGCAATTTCCAAAGTAGGTCGCATTCCGGCATAGCGAGCAGTTGCCAATTCGTTCACAATACTCCATAATTGAGATTTTGCTTGGTCAATTAATCCGTCCATGCTGTTGCTTGTGTCGAGCAACAATGCAACTTGAATTTTTGATTGATTTTGATTTGCATTTTGAGCAAAAAGTTGTGTTACGCTATTTAATAGAAAAACACATAACAAACTGAAAAAGATTTTTGATTTCATAATATTGAATATTTAGTGATTTACGCGAAATTTCATTTAAGATGAAAGTTGTCGGATAATTCCACAAAATAAGTTTTATAAATCATTGTGTATCTTGAATATTTTTTTTTAGCCAAATGTTTGCAGGCATTGATAAAAAAAAGCCTTCGTTTCGGAAGACTGTTTTATTATAATAAACATTAGGAAAGCAATTGATTCTCTCCAATTGAAACAAAATATAAGATTTCATTTGTAAAATAATAAATATTGTAGCTGTAATTCTATTTATCTGATTTATTGATATTTAACATATATTTTATAAAATATTCAAATAAAATTATCTTTTTAATAGTTAGCTGTTTAAGTGCTTGAGATTTGTATATTTTACAGAAAACAATATCTAAGTGTAATATATTCAATTATAAATGAGTTTAAAATCGGATTACGAAATGAATTTTATATGAAAAATATCAAAATGAATTTTACAGAATACAATTGTGAATTTAAAAAAGTAAATTACTACCAATCGCCGCCGGTTTCATCATCGTTAGTGTTGTTATGATTGTTATTGTCGTAATTATGATTGTTATTGTCGTTATTATAATTGTTATTATTGTAATTTCCGGAGTTTCCCTGCGATGCCACAAAATTATTCAAATCAATAATGCTGCTGTTAAACGAAAATCCACTGTTTATCGAAAAATAATTATTTTTATCGGCACAATAAGCATAAGCAAATTTGGCGAAGTCGAGTTTTGTAGATTCGAAACTAAAATTTTGCATAATTTGCAACACTTGGTCTGCATAAACGCCATTGGTTGATACTGCTTGTTTCGCAATTATCAGTTTATCACTTTCAAAGGAGGTTCCGTTTAAAGTATAAGTTAACTGTTGCATGTTCAAAGAAACAGGATTGTAATTATTATTGTCAGGCGGGTAATTATTTGAATTTATAGGCTCTATTCGTTTAATTATCAGGTCATTATACCCTCCGACTACCGCAAAAACTTTTGAAGCTCTCGGTATTTCGATTCTGCCTCTGTAAACAATACGAGTTTGCCCGTGCGGTCCGTTTTTTTCGTAAACCGTTAAACGATGCCATCCGGCATCTATGCTGTTAATTCGCAATCTATCCGTGTGTGTATCGTAAGTACGTCCATCAATTTTTGCAAAAAAAGAAGAGTTGTCTCTCATTTTCAAGTACAAGCGAGAATCGCCGTGTTGATGATGCCCTTGTGAAAAAGCAGAAAACAATGAAATATTTAACAACAGTAAAATAAATGTTTTTTTCATGTTTTTATATTTTATTTTTGGTTACATATTTTTGCGAACGCAAAACCGCACAACTTGCAAATTCCGTGCTGTAACTTGCTTTTTCGCTCAGAATCATGCTCTTTTGTGATTTGACAAAATCATGGACATTTCATAATTATTTTTAAATAAATGTCCGTTTAACCATTTCAAATTGCAATTAATATGCCAAACGATTGAATAGATTATTTTTACAACTAATCTCTTATTATTCTGTATTTTAACATATTTACATGATGTGTTTCTCTAAATGAATTTTATTAAATATCAGTTTTACAGATTATCGTCAATAATTTTTTCATAATCTTCTTTGGTGTCTGATTTCAACGAATCATCGACAATATCCTGGATTTGAGAAACATGAAAATATTCTTGTATAATTTCCTTTAAGTCGGCAGCGTTAAGCATTCCATCTTCAAACCGAGGTGCCCGTATTCCGTCGAAAAAAATCTGCCCCATAAATTTATTTTCTTTCAACCTATTAAAAGTGAATATTTGACCTTGTTTTGTCGTAAACTGAAATTCGATTTTGGTAGTGAAGACTGTTGCTATATTTTTATTTTGAACAATTTTCCGAACATGGCTTTCCATTCTTTTAAAAGTATTAATCAATCCATCAAATTCATATTTTGAATAATCGCCGTTTTCGCGAATAAATTCGTTGTATTCTCCGGGACTTAAAGTATAAAAAATAATACTTTTGGACTTAAAAACCTGAATATCATCGTTTTGTTTTGTGTTACTTTTGTCAATTCCGGAAATATTCGTCTTATTTGATTGAATCACAGTGTCTTTATCATTTTTTTTATCATTATTATCCTGATTGCACGAAGCCATGATTATTAACAAAAAGACGGGAAAAAGATGAAATATTCCAATTTTTATTTTAAATAAGTACTTCATAATTTACTAATATTTAGAGTTTTACAATTGTAATTTGCAAATATACTGATTTTAGACCGATGAAATGATAAATAATGAGCATAAAAATATATCTTTGAATTTAAAAATTTAAGATTTATGTACAATACTTTTTTTTGGATAATAATCTCAATATTAGTTTTTTCGTTTATTCTATCTCAAATAATAGATTATTTGAATCAGAAAAACAGAAACAAAAAAATTCCAAAAGAGCTCGAAGGAATTTTTAGTGAAGCGGAGTATGAAAAATCGCAAAAATACGGAAAAGCAAACTACCAATTAAATGTTCCGGAATCAGCTGTCGGACTGTCGATTATCTTAATTATTTTGTTTACAGGCAGTTTTGCACATCTGAACACGATTATTGAAAATTACACTCAGAATCCTATTTATTCGAGTCTCATTTTTTTTGGTATTCTGATGTTTTTAATGGATATATTTCAAACACCATTTTCATTGTATTCGATTTTTGGTATCGAAGAAAAATTTGGTTTCAATACCATGACGCTGTCAACTTTTATCACAGATAAGTTAAAATCTTGGGGTCTTGGGCTAATTCTTGGAGGCGGAATTTTATATGCCTTGGTTTGGTTTTATTTACAAACGGGCGAAAATTTTTGGTTGTATATTTGGGCAACAATTACAGGGTTATCATTTTTCATGCTGATGTTTTACTCAAATCTGATTGTTCCGCTGTTTAACAAACAAACGCCGCTCGAAACCGGCGAACTTAGAAAGGCTATCGACTCTTTTGGAGCAAAAACCGGATTTCAAATTCAAAATATTTATGTAATCGATGGTTCAAAACGTTCGACCAAAGCCAATGCATATTTTACGGGAATTGGTCCAAAGAAACGCATCGTTTTGTACGACACATTATTAAAAGAATTATCTACAAATGAGATTGTTGCTGTTTTGGCACATGAAATCGGACATTATAAAAAGAAACACACATTAATTTCATTTTCGTCTTCTGTTATAGAAACAGGTGTTATGTTGTATATATTTTCTTTATTTATTGAAAATAAAGAACTTTCGGCAGCTCTTGGCTCAAAACAAACGAGCTTTCAACTTGGATTGATTTCATTTGGAATTTTATACAGTCCAATCTCAATGATTTTGGGACTTTTGCAGAATACCATGTCTCGTAAAAACGAATATCAAGCCGATAAATTTGCCGGCGAAAATGGCATGAGTGAAGAATTAATTTCAGGACTCAAAAAATTGAGTAAGAAAGATTTGATTAATTTAACACCACATCGATTACACGTAATTTTTAATTATTCTCACCCTCCGCTCGCCGAAAGAATATCGGCATTAAAAAAAAATGAAAATGAACAATAATCTTGAAATCGAACGAAAGTTTTTAGTTAATGGCGATTTTCGGAAAGATATTATTTCATCGGAACATATAAAACAAGGTTTTTTGTCCTCTGTTCCCGAACGAATTGTACGTGTGCGAATTTATGGTAACAGAGCCTTTTTAACAATAAAAGGTATTGCAAACGAAAGCGGAACAAGTAGATACGAATTTGAAAAAGAAATAGATACGGCTGATGCGGAAAGATTATTGGAAATATGCGAGCCGGAAATTATCGAAAAAACTCGCTTCATAAGCATTTTCAAAGGAAAAAAAATTGAAATTGATGTTTTTGAAGGGCAAAATTCAGGTTTAGTTGTTGCAGAAATCGAACTAAAAACAGAAGACGAATTTTTTGAAAAACCGCCATGGTTAGGCAAAGAAGTTACAGGTAATATAATCTATTACAATTCTAATTTGTCGAAAATGCCGTTTGTAAATCCGTAAATACCTATAAATGACTTTGGTTCAGGTGGAAAATGTCGTGAAATACATTTTCGACAACTGCCGACAAAGCACTTTGATTATTTGACACTGTGTTCGGAAACATGTTTTTTATTGCTTTGGGTGCATTGGAAACAAAAAATTTTTTCCCTGTAATCCTCAAAAAATCAATATCATTGTAATCGTTCCCCAAGCCCACAGTATTTTTCAAATCTATATTCAAATAATTGCATAAATATTTTACGGCACTTCCTTTGTTCACACCTTTTGGATAAATTTCCATCCAAACAGATGCATTATCCAGAGGTGAACTTGCACGAATTACTTCATATTCCGTAAATTGCGATGAAATATGTTCTACGAAATCCAAATTCGGCGAAATAGTAATAATTCGTGATGCCCCGGAGAGTTGTTCAATTTTTTTCAGTTGGCGAATAAAATTTTTATTGATATGAGCTAATCTGTCGAAGTCCGGATTGTAATCGAAAAATCGTTGAAAGTAATATTCATGGTCGTTTGGTATTAAATTACGCACCTGAAAATCAATACGTAAGCGAGATAATTCGCTTGCTATTTGTTGAGTTTCCTCAGCCGGAATTGAATCCTGAAATAACAATTCGCCTGTTTTGTATGCCATGATTCCGGCACCGGCGGCAAAAATTAAATAATCAATCGGGAAATCTTTTCCTATTTCTTTTTTCAAACTGTACAATGAACGACCTGTTGCGATAACACGAATTACTCCATTTTCACCTAAAAGTTTTAAGGTTTTCAAATCCTTATGAGAGAAATGATTATCGCTTGATAAGAGCGTTCCGTCTAAATCGGTGATAATTGCTCTTTTCGGGAGCAAATTGTGTTTCATCTGACAGTTACTTTATTAATAACCAAACCAGCCAAATCATCAGCCTTTGATTTTGTTGCACTTTCGGCATAAATGCGAAGAATTGGTTCAGTATTGGATTTTCTGATGTGAACCCAACCTGTTTCAAAATCAAGTTTTACACCGTCAATGTCCGAAACAACGACTTTTTTATCTGCCGAAAAATCTTGTTTTATTTTATTCAGTACTTTGTCAATATCAATATTATCAGATAGTTGAATTTTATTTTTTGAAATAAAGTAATTAGGAAATTTAGCTCTGAATTTTGAGCATGTCAAACCCGATTTCGCCAGGGCTGTCAAGAAGATGGCGATTCCTACCAAGGCATCGCGTCCGTAATGTAGTTCCGGAAAAATGACACCGCCGTTGCCTTCTCCTCCAATGATGGCATTGGTTCGCTTCATTTCGGCTACAACATTTGCTTCGCCCACTGCTGAGGCAGAGTACGTTCCGCCGTATTTTTTTGTTATATCTGCCAAAGCCCTTGTTGATGACAGATTTGATACGGTATTTCCGGGTTGTTGCGACAGAATATAATCAGCCACGGCAACCAAAGTATATTCTTCGCCGAACATGGTTCCGTCTTCATTAATAATAGCCAACCTGTCCACATCGGGATCCACAACAAAGCCGACATTGGCTTTAGAGTGCTTCATCATTTCCGAAATTTCGCCTAAATTTTCGGGGATAGGTTCGGGATTGTGGGCAAATTTTCCGTTGGGAATGCAATTGAGTTCGATAATTTTTTTTACTCCCAAAGCTTTTAGCAGTGCTGGAATTGCCGTTCCGCCAACCGAATTGACGGCATCAACAATAACGCTGAAATTGCTTGCTCGAATTGCTTCTGTATCAACCCATTTATTTTCAACAACTAAATTGATATGTTTTGCAAAATATATCGATTTGGAAATTGGTTCAATGATTTGTTCTACGGGACTGAATTGAATTTCATCAAAATGATTTTCGATGAGGTTAATTAAATCCTGTCCGTCTTGTTCGCTGAAAAATTCGCCTAAATCATTCAACAATTTTAAGGCATTCCATTGCGAAGGATTATGACTTGCCGTGAGAATAATTCCGCCTTGTGCTTTTTCTTCGAGTACTGCAATTTCGACTGTTGGCGTTGTTGCCAAACCAATATCAACAACGCGTGCTCCCATTCCCTGTAAAGTTCCTAAAACCAAGCGTGTGAGCATGGTGCCGGATATTCTGGCATCTCTACCGACTATTATTTTTGGTACAGGTATTCCTGTTTTTCTTCGTATTATAAAAATAAATGCTGTTGTAAATTTTATAATATCCGGAGGTGTCAGATTCTCGCCGACAGTGCCTCCGATTGTTCCTCTTATGCCTGAAACTGATTTTATGAGTGTCATAAATATCTATAATATGAATATTTTTTTACTATAAAAATAAAAATCTTTCTGTTTATATAACGAATTAGATAAATACAAAAGTATCAAAAATTTCATCGATTATAAAATTCTTTTTGGTCATTTTATTAATATCAATCTTATGTTCAATGGTAAAAGAGTTTCACCGAATGGCGGTGAAACTCTTATATGATACAAATTTTGAGGCTATTACCTGTAATATTTCAGATTCACAGCGTACACAACGAGTAATGCAATTTCGATGAGCAAGAAAAACCACCCCATTCCGTAGAAAATATAAACGCCTCCCAAGGCATAAGCGTGTATGAGCTTGATACCTAAACCTCCGGCATAAAGATAAAATCCCATTTTTTTCTTTAATATCAACAAAATTTGAGAAATAATACAAACAATGTTTATAACAAAAGAGATTATAAAAAATTGATTTGGTCCATAATATTCCAAAAACCGCATCTGACTAAAAATGAAATATGTAAAAAGAACGATTCCAACAATCGGGAGGATTGTTAAATACTGAGGAAAATCAGCTTTTACGGCGGCTTGTTGATAGTTTTCCGAAGCAAATTGGTTTGTATTTGTTTGGCTTGTCGCTGTGGGCGAGTTGCTGAGCATAAAACTGTTGTTAAGATAATGAAAAACAGGATTTGCAATTTCGCTTTTAGCCTTCATAAAAAAGATTAAAAAGAAAATAAATCCGCTCAAAATCAAAATAAAACGAACGCCTGCCGAAGGAATCGCTGCATCGACAACAAGTGTGTCGCCGTTCAAGCGTACAAATGCTCCTATGGCTCCCGATTTTTTGATTAAAACGTATTGAAATCCCATCATCGGATTTTTTTCGAGCGATACTTGGTACTGAGGAAATTGCTGTGCAACAGAATCTCTGACATCTTCCAAATAAATGGTTTTATTTAATTTAATTTTCATATCGATATTATTTTTGTAAAAAATATTGATATTTTTTTATCATATAAACATTCTGATTTTTTTATTGTTTTTCAATATTATCCTCGTTAATTATAACAGCTTCATCACTTGTTTTGGACTTTCCTTTCAAATACGAAGGAAGTTCCATTCCTGCCAATTTGAACAAATCTTCGAGCGGGGGAACCGCCCCCATCATGCCGCTCATAAAATTCGCTGTTGATGAGCCTTTGCCTCCGTTTCCGCCGTCCCAAACGGTTATTTTGTCGATTTTAATATTTTTAATTGCATCGACTTGTGTTTTAACCAATTCGGGAAGTTTATCGGCAATCATCATCAATACGGCATCTCTTGAATTATCGGCAGAATTGGAAATCATTTTAAAACCTTCGGCTTGTTTGGATAATATTTCGTAAATCCCTTTGGCTTCGGCTTCCATTTTAACAAAAATTGCATCAGCTTCTCCTTTTGCAATTCTGCGGATTCTTTCGGCTTCGGCTTCGGCATCTATTTCGATTTTTCGTTTATCGATTTCGGCAGGAACAATAATATTTGCTTGGCGTGATGCGGTTTCACGTTCGGCACGTTTCATTTCGGCATCTTTTTCGGCTAAATAGGATTCGGCTTTTGCTTGGGCTTCGTTCACTTTCTCTGCCGTAAAGGAGATTTTCTGAGCTTCGGCTTCTCTTTTTCGTCGTTCGGCATCGGTATTTGCCACCGATATTTTTGCAATATTTTCACCTTCAACTGCTTTGGCATTTGCCATTGAAACAGAAATACGTTGTTTTTGAGTGGCATCGGCTTCTCCGATTTCAGCTTCCGAATTTGCAGATGCAATTTTTATACGCATGTTTCGGGTAGCTTCGGCTTCTCCAATTTCGGCAATTGAATTGGCTTCTGCTACTTTTATTCTTTGTTCGCGTTCGGCTTCGGCTCGTCCGATTTCTCCGTCTCGGTTTTTTTCGGCGACCATTCGCTTCGCATCGTTTACGGCTTGCGATGTGGCTTCTTTTCCGAGTGCTTCGATATATCCGGCACTATCTGTAATATCTGTAACATTAACATTTATTAAATTAAGTCCAATTTTTCGTAATTCGTGTTCGACACTGGCTGAAACATTAGTTAGAAATTTTTCGCGGTCGGCATTGATTTCTTCAATATCCATCGTGGCAATAACAACACGCAATTGACCAAAAATAATGTCTGCCGCCAAATGTCGAATTTCCTGTTGTGTTAAACCCAACAGCCGTTCTGCGGCATTTTGCATTATTCCTTCTTCTTTTGATATTCCGACCATAAATCGCGAGGGAATATTAACACGAATATTTTGCTTACTCAGAGCATTTTGCAAATCTATCTCAATAGGAATGGGTGTTAAATCCAGGTATTTGTATTCCTGAATCAAGGGCCACACGAATGAAGCTCCTCCGTGAATACATTTTGATGCACCTTTATCTTTACTGCCAACTTTTCCGCTGATAACTAATATTCGGTCGGCAGGACAACGTTTATAGCGTTTTACAAGAAATGCAAACAAGGAGACAAAAACCAATAAAATAACAGCAATTAGAATAGGAATCATGGTTGTAATTTTTTATGTTAATAATTTGGTAAAGGATTTTTTTACGTGTTGCAATTTCTGATTATTCCTCGGATTTTGTGATAACTAAGAGCGATTTATCGGGTTCAACGGCGATAACTGTAACGATACAACCGGTTTTAATACTATTATGTTCCTCTGTAACAGCATCAAGAGTTTGAAGTTGATTTTGTACGATAATTTGGATTTTGCCAATGCCTTTTTTTTCTGCCGGAATGGTCAAATAAACTTCTCCGTTTTCTCCAACGGCATTTTGGACATCTAAATTTCCCTTTTGTTCTAATTTCGACAATAAAAAAAGTGACCATGCAGTTAATAGCATCATGGCAAGTCCTGCAAAAAATGAGATGATTAGAATCACCATCAAATTTAATTTTCCGGATTCGAGAGCCACGATGCCGCTCCAAGCAAAAACCATCAAAAAAGCAAGAATACTGCGAAGCGAGAAAACATGAAAAGAAGCCTGATTGATGTCGCTGTCGTGGTCGAAATCATGGTCAAGCGAATGCCCATCTCCGCCTGTGAGGCTGAGTATCAATAATATGATAAAAACGACTGTGCTCGACACAGCAATAATCCAATAAAAACTTTGTAAAAAACTTAATGTTTCCCACCACTCGGAATAGTTCATGATAACTTTTCTTTTTTATGTATCAATTCCTACCAAATATACTAAAATTATTTTAAAAAGTATCTTGATAATAAAAAAAGACTTAAAATTATTTAAGCCTTTTTATTGAATTTGAATAAACGAAATTTCACAAAACTATCGAGAATATTAAACAGTATCAGAATTTGTTTCGCTTTCTTGTTTTTGATTTTTATAAATTCGCCGAGCTCCGTATGCAGCTCCGGCAATTATTAAGAGCGAAAGACCTCCATCTATCGGGATATCTTGCGGTGGAGGTGGTGGCGGTTGTGATGATGCATTTTCAATAAATAATGGAAAAATAAGTAGGGCGAATAAAATGAATACAATTTGTAAAAATCTTTTCATGACTCAATTTTTTTGATTTCTAACTTTATAATTATGTTGATAACGCAAAGAAATATTTTTTATTTTTCAAAAAACCAAATTTATGTTGCAAAGTAAATCGAATTTTTATAATAAAAAAAAAATATATCTAAAAATGTGTATTTGATAATTTTATTGAAAAGAACATGTAAACTTTTAACAATATTTATCAAAATCAAAATATATATGTCCAAACGAACCATATGTTTGATAAAACATCAAAAATCTTTGATTAATAATTTGTATCTTATGTATTGAAAAAAATATTTCAAAGAAATAATTTATCATTTATCTTTGCATATCTAAAATATTGAATCATCGCACACCTACCACTCGCCGAAAGATTACGCCCAAAAGATTTGGAGGGTTATATCGGACAGGAACATCTTGTCGGACCCGGAGCTGTTTTGCGAAAAATGATAGATTCCGGAAATATATCTTCTTTTATACTGTGGGGTCCACCGGGTGTAGGCAAAACGACATTAGCAGGAATAATCGCAAAAAAACAAGACCGAGCTTTTTTCACACTAAGTGCAGTAAATTCGGGAGTTAAAGATGTTCGGGAAGTGATAGAGAAATCGAAAAATCAAAATTTCTTTTCGCGTCCCAATCCAATTTTATTTATCGATGAAATTCACCGATTCAGCAAATCGCAACAAGATTCGCTTTTGGCTGCTGTAGAACAAGGAATCGTAACATTAATCGGTGCAACAACAGAAAATCCGTCTTTTGAAGTGATTTCTCCGCTTTTATCGCGTTGCCATGTTTATATCCTCAAACCACTGGAATCAAATGATTTACAACGATTATTCGATAAAGCAATTTCAGAAGATATTTATCTAAAAACCAGAATATTCAAAGTTGAACAAAGCGAAGCCATGTTTCTTCATGCCGGCGGCGATGCTCGTAAATTATTGAATATTATTGATTTATTGGCAAACTCATCGTCTTCGGAAGAAATTCTAATTAATGATGAAATTGTAAACGCGCTACTTCAACAACAAATTGCCGTGTACGATAAAGGTGGAGAAATGCACTACGACATCGCTTCGGCACTAATAAAATCCATACGCGGCAGCGACCCAAATGCGGCAGTTTATTGGTTGGCACGCATGGTGGAAGGCGGCGAAGATGTAAAATTTATCGCCCGCAGGTTGTTGATTTCTGCGGCTGAGGACGTTGGTTTAGCAAATCCGAATGCCTTACTTTTAGCAAACAATTGCTTCCAAGCTGTTAATGTAATTGGTTTTCCGGAATCGCGTATTATTTTATCGGAATGTGCGATATATCTTGCCAATTCGCCGAAAAGTAATTCAGCATACATGGCAATAAAAAACGCCCAACAACTTGTGAACGAAACGGGAAATTTACCCGTTCCGCTGCATTTGAGAAATGCCCCCACCCGCCTAATGAAAGACATTGGATACGGAAAAGATTACGATTATTCACATTCACACAATGGAAATTTTGCAGAACAAGAATATTTGCCCGAAAAAATCAGTAAAACAAAATTTTACGAACCACAAGAAAATCAACATGAGAAATCTTTCAGAGAACGGCTTATAAAATTATGGAAAAACCGGTATGACTACTAATTGTTATGTTCATTATTTAAACCACAAATACTTACAGGAAGAAATTAAAAATCGAAAATTTATGATAACAGATATTCCATACATAAAAAATACGGACAGCGGAAATTTTTTCCTCTTTGCAGGTCCGTGCGTTGTCGAGAGTGAAACAAATGTTTTTGAAGTTGCCGAAAAAGTACTGGAAATAACCGAGAGATTAAAAATTCCGTATGTTTTCAAAGCCTCGTATCGAAAAGCAAATCGCTCGAAAAGCGATTCTTTTTCCGGAATCGGCGATCAAGAAGCATTGAAAATTTTAAAAAAAGTTCGCGACAAGCTCCATGTGCCTATTGTTACAGATATTCATACTGCCGAAGAAGCAAAAATAGCTGCCGAATATGCTGATATTCTTCAAATTCCGGCTTTTTTGTGCAGACAGACCGATTTACTGCTTGCAGCCGGAAACACAGGTAAAATTGTAAACATCAAAAAAGGACAATTTTTAGCACCTTCATCAATGAAATTTGCAGCAGAAAAAGTTTTTGAAACCGGCAATAAAAAAGTCATGCTCACCGACCGCGGCAGCATGTTCGGATACGGCGATTTGGTCGTTGATTTTCGAGGAATACCGGAAATGCAAAAAACCGGACTACCGGTTATCATGGATTGTACACATTCATTGCAACAGCCCAATACTGCGGAAGGCATCACCGGCGGTCGCCCCGATTTGATTGAAACCATAGCCCGAGCAGCCATTGCCGTGGGTGCAGATGGCTTGTTTATTGAAACTCACCCAAATCCGGCAGTCGCCAAATCGGACGGAGCAAATATGTTAAAACTCGAATATTTGGACAGTTTACTGACAAAATTAGTCAAAATACGGTCCGTAGTAAATACGTTTTAATTTTGTATATCATTGATATTGTTTATATTATGAATTTATATTCACAAAAAAACAATTTTATTTGTTTTCTTTGAAAATATGTTTTAAAATCGCATTCCTTATTATCATACTTCGAAACAAATCGAATAAAACACCTAAAAATAATTATTAACTTAACGTAATTTAATTTTTTCAAAAATGTTAGAAGCTATTAATCGAGATGCCCTGATTATTACACCAAAAAAGGCATTTATTGACAAACTAAACACAATTTTCAAAGACGATACGATTGAGTTTAGCGACCCTTTGGAACATGATAATGCGAATATTTATCTACTCCCGGAACGTGATACCACCGAAGCAAGTTTAAAGTTTGTAAAAATTCATTTCCTGACTTTTTTTAATGAAGAACTCTTTGCTTGGAGTACCGATGAAGATGTTTGGGCTGAAGAATTGACTTGGGAACTTTTCAATAAATGGTTCACAGTCAGTATTCAATCTATGGTTCTTGATACAGTTGAAGATAAAATTATTAAAGAAGAGATTTAAACTTAGAAGATTTTAAACAAAAGCCAAATGAAATTAACAAAAAAACAGCCAAAGGCTGTTTTTTTGTTATATTTGAACGACGATAACTCATATAAAACAAAAAATATCATGTTTACATCAAAACATTATCTTTCCGAAACAATAAATTTATTGAAAGACAAAAAAATAAGTGTCCGAGATTACATTGATGAATTGGTGAAAAATATAGAATCGAAAGATGATAAAATTCTGGCAATGCTCGATGAAACGAATCGAAGAGAAAGGCTTTTTCGAGAATTATCGGATTTAGAAAAACGATTTCCGGAGCAAGAAAACCGCCCAATTTTGTTTGGTATTCCTGTTGGAATCAAGGATATTATTAAGGTTAAAGGTTTTGAAACTCATGCCGGTTCTCAACTTCCTGCGGATTTATTCGGCGGAGCGGAAGCTACTGTCGTCGAACGACTGAAAAATGCGGGAGCATTAATTTTAGGAAAAACAGTAACAACCGAATTTGCATATTTTGAGCCCGGTCCGACCCGAAATCCACATAATTTGCAACACACGCCGGGCGGTTCGAGCAGCGGGTCAGCTGCGGCGGTCGCTTGCGGATACACACCTCTTGCACTCGGAACACAAACAATCGGCTCAATTACACGCCCTGCTGCCTATTGCGGTGTTATTGGGTTTAAACCTTCTTTCGAGCGAATTCCTACCGACGGAATCGTTCCCTTTTCGTTTTCGGCCGACCATGTGGGCTTTTTTACCCAAGATTTAGAAGGAATCGATATTGCAGCTTCTGTTTTATGTGATAATTGGAAGCTGAATTTTCCGATTTCAAACAAAAAACCTGTTATCGGAATAATGACCGGAAACTATTTAGAACTTGCCGATAAAGAAATCCTTGTGCATTTTGAAGAAAAAATTAAACATTTGGAACAATCGGGTTACAAAATCGTAATGATAAACGGTTTTGGGAATATCGAAGAAATTATCGACCGACATAAAAAAATGTGTGCCGCCGATTTTGCGATGGTTCATGAAGAATGGTTCGAGAATTATAAGAATTTATACCGTCCCGGTACAAAAAATCTTATTTCTGACGGAAAAAAAGTAACAATCGGCGAATTATCGGACGCACGAAACGGGCGACGAATATTTCGCGAAAAAATTGAAAAATTACGGTCTGAAAACGGCATTGATGTGTGGATGTGTCCTTCCGCAACATCAACCGCACCGGAAGGCACGGCAACCGGCAGTCCGCTGATGAACTTGCCATGGACATATTCGGGATTGCCAACAATTTCGGTGCCCTCAGGATTATCTGAAAAAAAATTACCAATTGGACTTCAATTCGCGGGCACTTTTTGGGGTGATGAGGAATTAATAAGTAAGGTGAAGACGATAGAAAAAGAAATTACTCGCTGACACCAAATTATAAAATCACTTACAACGGTACACACTATTAGCCCAACGTGGCGAAAAACACGTGAAAAAGTTTTTATAACTTGAAAA
>DYMH01000213.1 GCA_020721645.1 Draconibacterium orientale | reverse complement strand
CTTTCGGGATAAAAATCCCGAAAAACGTTGACTTTATGGACGGACTCTATTTAGACTTATTCATTTAAATAATATTCTTTGATAAAAAAAACTGATAACTAATTTTTAAAAATGCAAATCAGAGTGCCAAATATATAAGTCTAAATTTTTTTATTGTTCAGTTCGTCTATATGCGAAATTCGCTGAGTATGGTTCACTGTTAATTTAGGTAGGAATCATTCGTCCGACGGCGTTTTTTTTGAAATTTTTGGGCATGATATTTTTTACAGATTTTACTAATTAAACCGATTCCCGCTGTCGATCGTCATTCCGCTTTGCATAATATTCACACCTTTAATCAATTGATGTAATTCTTCTGCAATTTTTACGTGCGAAACGAGTTCGTTGTAGTATTGTTCTAAAATTATATTGTCGATGGATTTATTAATATCCACCGGAAATAAATCGGCATTATTGTACAATCCGAAATAGATTTTGTCTTCGATACAACTCATAAACACGTTTTTGTTGATTTTCTTTTTGTCCATCAAATAGTTGATAACATTGGGAGTAAGAATATCTTTGGCTTCGTTTTCGTCGTTGGAGTAAACGACAAATTCTTTCTCGAATGCCGCATCGTCAATTTTTATCACTTTTTCGCGCATCATGTTCATTTTCTGAAATATAGTTCCAAGTCCGCCGAATAATTTTTCGGCAGTATCGGGCAAAATATTTGTTTTTGCGGCAAATGTTTTGGGCGATTGAACCACGTAGAACGGACCTTTGAAAAGTGTTGTGGTCGATTTATCATTTTTTTGTTGAATGAATAATTCCGAAAACTCAATCTGAATGCTGTTATATTTTCCGGTAACATGGTCTTCGCCGTAAAAAGTGGAATAACCTTTAATGATTTGGCTTTTTTTGAAAACGTCCTGCGAAACGCCGGTGTATGGGTCGTAGAAAAAATCGGGCGAGAAACTTTCGATGAGTTTTTTCAGAATTTCTGATTTTACATATTTTGCGTGCTTTCCGCGTGTATTGCCGCGAACAACAAAAAATACGATGAGTCCGATAATGAGACCGGCAATCAGAAAAGCCGGACCGCCTACAAAAGTAATCAATAAGCCGAGAAAGGCGATTCCGCCGCCGATTATGCCGCCTTTTTTTGATTTTTCTTTGCGTTCGGCTAATAATTGAAGTCGATGACTTTCAAAGTCTTGGACATTAAAAGAAGCTGCTCTTAAAATTTCGGAAAATGTTTTCATTTGGTTTTAATATTTAAGATATTAAGTTTAGTGATTTTCATTTAATAATTTTTCTATTTCAACATTATTCAGTTCTCTTATGATTTTTCCGGAGCCATCGTATTCTCGGTATTTTTCAATCCAATCTGCATCTCCAATTTTTTTTGGAAAAAAATAAATGTCAGATCCGTATTTTTCTAATTTTGCTTTAATTTTCAATTTCCCAATATTATCATATTTATAATAATTTATGCTGTATTCTCGATGATTGATACACGGACTCCATTTTTTCCAAATGTATAATCTGTCGAAACAAAAATCCTCGAAAAAAGATCTAAAATCTTCTCGAATAATTATTTTTTCATTTATAATTCCACTTTCTGAAAAATAAATTAATCTGTGTTTTGTTCTTTTTTCTTTTAATTTCTTACTGTTTTCGAAATATTCATATCTTCTTTCAATAATTCCTTTGTTATCATAATTTTCGATAATTCTAACATTTCCGTTCTCAAAATAATATTTTTTACTAAACCTTATTGCATATCGATAATATCTATTTGGTTTTTCAATGTTTTCTTCTTTTAATAAACCTGTTTTGTAATAAAGATACTGTTTTTTTGAATTTTTATTACGAATTAACATCTCACGAATGCCGCCTTCTAAGTGATATTTTTTTAAAGTATCAACAAGAAATCCATCTGCAAAAAAGCCTTCTATTCTTTTTTTCCCGTTTTCAAAATAATCAATCATTTTTCCGTTACAATTTTTCCCACAATACGAATATTGGGTAATTACAGGGGTTGAGACCAAGTAATTTTCTTGTAATTTTTGAATTAAAATAGTGTCGTTATTTACTCCGAATTTTGTTATATGAATATTTTTTGTTGGATTAAATCTGTTGTCATAGTTATCATTTTCAGAAAGATAATAGGTTCCGGTGTCCGGTAATAATATCCTTGAATCATGATATTTTTGATACACCATAGCCATTTCGGAAAGATTGTCTCCGTATGTATTTCCCTGATTATCAAAAAGTACCGCCAAAGTTGTATCAATTTTGTTATTACAATCTATCCCGAATAAATACAAGATTACTTTTTGTGAATACAAATATCCACATGAAAATGTTAAAAAAAACAGAAAGAAAATTTTGAAAATATTTTTCACTTTTAGTTCTTATTTTATCAAGCCCAATTCCATCGCCAATTTTTCCACTTTCAAAGCCCGTTTCACAACCGGAGCGTCAATCATTTTTGTTCCCAAAGAGATGACACCCAAACCTTTTGCTTTGGCATCGTTGTATGCTTCAATAATTTTGAGAGCTTTTTCGATTTCCTGTTTTTCGGGAGCAAAACTTTCGTGTATCGGACCTATTTGTCGCGGGTGAATGCAGCCCATGCCTTCAAATCCCAGAGATTTTGAGTTTTTAACATTCCGTCGCAATCCTTCTTCATCGGCAACATCGGAGAAAACAGAATCAATAGGCTGTATTCCTGCTGCTTTACAGGCGTTTACGATTCTCAAACGTGCAAAAAGCGATTCGTTGCCTTCGGCGGTACGTTGAACACCCAAATCGGCGGTGTAATCTTCCAAACCGATTGCCATGGCAACAACATTGGGCGATGCGGTTGCAATTTCAAAAGCTTTTTCAACGCCGAGTGCACTTTCGATAATCGGCATCAGATAAACAGGGTAGGAGAAAGCATGTTTTTTTCGCTCTGTCTCAATTGCAGCTTCGGTTTGGCGAATTTGCTCGGCACTTTCGCATTTGGGCAAAAGTATCAAATTAACATTGTGTCGAACAATAAACGGAATATCTTCTAAACCCAAAGGCAATTGATTGATTCTCACCATACGTTCGGCACCCATAAAATCTACGGAACGCAGAGCATTTCGCACATGAACACGCGATTCAGCTTTTTTGTCGGGAGCAACGGAATCTTCCAAATCCAAAATAATTGCATTGGGTTTGTGGATTCCTGCGTTGAGCATCAATGCGGGCGAATTTCCGGGAAGATATAAACGCGAAAATCGGAATCGTTCTTTTTCGGTTTGATATTCGTTTTCGGGCAACATCGGCAACAGAAATTCTTTGTTTTCGCCGAATGCTTCGCGAATAACGGCTTCGAAGCGTGCGGCAATCGTAAAATCGACTGCTCCGCTGTCTTCAACGGTTATTTTTACGTTTTTCAAGTTGTAAAATTTGAAAATGTCTTCGCACAAATTACGAATTGCACGACCATACATTACATTAACTTTACTTTGTATGTCGAGTTCAACTTCTTGATTTTGTGTTAATTCAAGAGTTACAAAACAATCCGAGCGTACCGATGTTCCTTTATTTCCGGCTGAATAAATTTTAGTATTCATTTTTATTTTAAATTTGTTTTAAGCCATGCAAATATATAATTTTCGACTTGAAAAAAAGATGATTTACAGCAGAAATATGGATATAAATTTAGGAAATATTTTTCAATATTGTCCGCTTTTTTAAAATATTGATGTTGGATAATAAAAATAAATAGACTTAATTACATAAATAATATTTATTTTTGCAGAAAACACTGATTATGG
>DYMH01000067.1 GCA_020721645.1 Draconibacterium orientale | reverse complement strand
GAATCGTTTCGCGAATATTGCCTGTCGAAAAAAGGCGTTTCGGAAGATTTTCCTTTCGATGAAAATACTTTGGTGCTAAAAGTCGGCGGAAAAATGTTTGCACTCACCGATTTGGTCGATGCGTTTCAAATCAACCTAAAATGCGAGCCGGAAAAAGCCATCGAGCTTCGCGAACAATATTCATCGGTCATTCCGGGTTATCACATGAACAAACAACATTGGAACACCGTAATTATCGATGGTTCGATTCTCGATAAATTTCTTTTTGAATGGATTGACGATTCTTACAATTTAGTATTCAAATCATTACCTAAAAAAATACAAAATCAATTGACAATGGATAATTGACAATTGACAATGAAAAAAAACAATTAACAATTAATATGAGTCGCAAAGTAAGAGTAAGATTTGCCCCAAGTCCCACTGGACCTTTACATATCGGCGGAGTACGCACAGCCCTTTTCAATTATCTGTTTGCCAAAAAACACGGCGGCGACATGCTGCTGAGAATTGAAGATACTGACCAAACTCGTTTTGTTCCGGGTGCCGAAAACTACATCATGGAATCGCTCGAATGGTGCGGAATCCGGATAGACGAAGGCATTCGCGAAGGCGGAAATTGCGGACCCTACCGGCAATCGGACCGAAAGGAAATCTACAAAAAATATGCTGCTCAATTGATTGAGAGCGGAAATGCTTATTATGCATTCGATACGCCCGAAGAATTGGAAAAAATGCGCGACCGATTGGAAGCCGAAAAATCATCGGTTCGCCAATACGGACCCGACACACGACTTTCGATGTGCAATTCCCTCAGCCTGCCTGCGGAAGAAGTAAAAAACAAACTCGAAAAAGGCGAACAATACGTTATTCGATTTAAAATGCCTGTAAACCAAGAAATCGCTGCAACGGATATTATTCGCGGGCGAGTGGTCGTCAATTCTTCGACTTTGGACGACAAAGTACTGTTCAAATCCGACGGAATGCCCACGTATCATCTTGCAAATATTGTGGACGATTATTTGATGCACATTTCGCACGTCATACGCGGCGAAGAGTGGTTGCCCTCGCTCCCGCTCCACGTGATGCTCTACCGCAGTTTCGGCTGGGAAAACGAAATGCCGCAATTCGCACATTTGCCTTTACTTTTGAAACCAAACGGAAAAGGCAAACTCAGCAAACGCGACGGCGACCAGATGGGATTTCCCGTGTTTCCGCTGCAATGGACCGACCCGCAAACAGGCGAAAAATCTCGCGGTTACCGAGAAGACGGTTATCTGCCCGAAGCTTTTGTCAATATGTTGGCTCTCTTGGGTTGGAATCCGGGCACGGAACAAGAAATTTTCACAATCGAACAACTCGCCGAACAATTCGATTTGGACAAAATCAGCAAATCCGGTGCGAAATTTTCGCCCGAAAAAGCACATTGGTTCAATCAGCATTATATCAAAGAAAAATCGAATACCGAATTAGCTCAATTTTTTATGCCGATATTGAATCAAAGAGGAATTGATGCAGATTTCGATTTTGTTGAAAAAGTAACAGAATTTGCAAAAGAACGCATCGTGTTGTTGCCCGACTTTTGGGAACAAACTTCGTTTTTCTTTGAAACGCCTAAAGAATACAACCCTGCCGTTGTTAAAAAGAATTGGAAAGACGATTCGGCAAAAGTTTTAACTGATATTGGCGAAATTCTCAAAAATATCTCCGAAACGGATTACAGCTCAACGATTCCGGAAGAAAAGGTAAAAGAATATATCACAGCCAACAATCTAGGTTTCGGCAAAGTAATGAATGCTTTCCGTTTGATATTGACCGGAACCGGCGGAGGTCCGCACTTATTCGATATTGTTTCGACAATAGGAAAAGACGAAACTTTGATTCGTATTGAAAAAGGTGTGCGTGAAATCCTATTATCATAATTAAAGAAACGGTTCTAATTTGTTTGCAGACCGCAATCACCACAAATACATCATAATCAGACTATTGCAACTTTAACCAACAACAATTAATAATTAACCATTCCTTAACAAAGCATCATGGCAAAACAAAAACCGGGAATCCCACAAGGAACAAGAGATTTTTCGCCCGAAATTCTCCAAAAACGCGATTATATTTTCGATACAATAAAAAGTGTTTTCCGCAAATTTGGATTTCAAGCCATAGAAACGCCGGCAATGGAAGATTTATCTACTTTGCTCGGTAAATACGGCGAGGAAGGCGATAAATTGTTGTTTAAAATTCTCAATTCGGGCAATTTTTTAAAAGATGTGAGCGATACCGAACTTATGAATCGAGACAGTAATAAACTGTCTGTTTCGCTGTCGAATAAAGGATTAAGATATGATTTAACCGTTCCGTTTGCCCGTTACGTTGTACAACATCAAAACGAAATTACCTTCCCTTTCAAACGTTTTCAAATTCAGCCTGTTTGGCGTGCCGACCGACCTCAAAAAGGTAGATATCGTGAATTTTTTCAATGCGATGCCGACATCATCGGCAGTCGTTCAATGCTCAATGAATTGGAAATCATACAAATGATTGAAGAAATATTTACAAAACTC
The DNA here is from genome assembly GCA_020721645.1 of Draconibacterium orientale. Taxonomy (GTDB): domain Bacteria; phylum Bacteroidota; class Bacteroidia; order Bacteroidales; family JAADGE01; genus DYMH01. The sequence goes on along the minus strand of DYMH01000067.1, from coordinate 16,006 downwards.
AACATTCGCGTTTCAATTCGTATTAACAACAGAAAAATATTAGCCGGTATTGCCGAAATTTGCGGCTATCCCGAAAAAATGATTGATTTATCAATTGCGATTGATAAATTGGATAAAATCGGATTCGACAAAGTTTCGGATGAGCTTATTCAGAAAGGATTTGAATACAAAGCCATTGAAAATATCAAACCGATTCTGGAATTTTCGGGCAGTTCGACCGACAAATTAAATATGTTGAAAAAAATCCTTTCGAACTCTGAAATAGGACAAAAAGGGATTGCCGAAATGTCGGAAATATTTGAATATACCGAACAATTCGATTTCCAAAATGAACTGAAAATCGACTTATCGCTGGCTCGCGGACTCAACTATTACACAGGAGCAATTTTTGAGGTAACAGCACTCGACACGCCTATGGGAAGTATCTGCGGCGGCGGAAGGTACGACGATTTGACAGGCGTTTTCGGTATGCCCGACCTGTCCGGAGTCGGTATTTCTTTTGGTGCCGACCGCATTTTTGATGTCATGGAACAGCTGAATATTTTCCCAACAACCAACCAACAAAGTGTACGACTCTTGTTTATCAATTTCGGCAAAAATGAAGAAAAATATTGCTTACCCATTCTTGCAGAAATTAGGAAAATGGGGTTCAATGCCGAAATATATCCCGAAAATGACAAAATGAAAAAACAAATGTCGTATGCCGATAAACGAAACATCGAATTTGTAGCATTGGCGGGCGAAAATGAAATTGCTCAAAACAAAATCACCCTAAAAAACATGAAAACAGGAGAACAATCTACCATTGATATTCCTCAATTGATTGATTTTCTTAAAAAATAAGCAAGAATCCGAATTACACATAAATATCATTTGAAAAATAAATGACAAAAATTTCTGTCATTATTGCCGAAGAATCGTATTTAATTCGTTCGGGACTGGCAAGAGTCATCGAAGGTTTTAATTGCTGCCAACAGGCAAAGGAAATCAGCACCCAAAAAGATTTCAAAAAGAATCTCGAAACATCAAAATCGGATATTCTTATAGTGAATGAAAAAATTGTTCAAAAAAACAGCGATTTTTTCACTTCAATCCAAAATAAAAAAAAAAATCCAAAAATAATCATCATTCATAACACTGAATGTGATTCTGAGATACACGAATTATATGAAAATATAATTTTTTTAAACGATGATAAAAATACAATTTCAAAAAAGATTTGGGAAGTTATCAAGAATTTAAAACCCGACCAATCCGGGAAAACTGAAGAATTGTCGGAGCGAGAAAAAGAAATTGTTTCGCAAATTGCCTTAGGAAAAACAAACAAAGAAATTGCCGAAAAATTATATATCAGCTCACATACAGTGATTTCGCATCGAAAAAATATTGTTCGCAAATTAAGTATTAAAACAGTTTCGGGGCTCACGGTTTATGCCATTCTCAATAAATTGATTTCGTTAAATGACGCAAAATATTAAAAAATATCATCATGAAAAAAAAATCAATTTTATTTTTAAGCTTTTTATTATTTTCAATTGCAGCATGGTCTCAAAATACCGAAAAAGGTTTTAAAGCCTTGAAAGAGAATGATTTTGAAAAAGCGGCATCCTTCTTTCAAAAAGCGGTTGAAAAAAATGAAGATGCACTGGCTGCAAAACTCGGATTAGCCTTAGTTTACGAAAATCCTTTATACTCAAAATATAGTTTCGACAAAGCCTTCCGGGTTATTGTTTATGTTGAAAAAAAGATAGATAAATCCTCAACCCTCAAAGAATTAGAAAAATACGCATACACCAAAAACGATGTGATTTCGATAAAAAACGAAATTTCGGAAAAAGCCTTCGCCAAATTGCCTCCCAATGCCACTGTTTATCAACTCAATACATTTATATCGAAATACGAAGGAATGCCGCTTACCGAAAAAGCCAAAGAAAAACGCAACATTTTAGCATTTGACGAAGCTCAAAAAGAAAACAGCCTGACATCGTATCAAAAATTTTTCGAAACCTACACCGATGCACCCCAAGCGGAAACTGCCAAAGAACGTTTTGAACAGATTTGGCGAAACCTCTACACAGATGCCGCTGCCGACGGCGAACTATCTTCGCTCAACGAATTTAACAAACAATATCCCGATTATCCGTTTTTCGATGCAAAATCGCATGAAGATGACAGTTTGGCACTTGTGGCTTCGCAACTCAATTTTGCTAAAACAGTTGATGCTCAATACGAAAAACAATTTGCCGACTTCCTTACAAAGTCAGCCCCGCGAGAATTAGCCTTTGTATCATTACAACGATTGCTCGAATCGAAATTAAAAGCCAAACAATTTATTGATGCCGTTTTGCTTTTGAAAAAATATCAAACTCTGTTTCCTAATGATATGCGAATCGCAGAAATGATTAAAATTCTGGAAGCCCCCGACAAAACTGTTCAAGTGAGCAAAATCGGCAACAAAATAAACACCGTGGGCTGGGAATATGCCCCATCGCTGACAGCGGATATGAAAAAGCTCTATTTTTGCGGCAGAAACCGCGACTCGAATACCGTTGCCGACAACGAGGATATTTTTGTATCGGAATTTGAAAACAATGAGTGGCAAATTCCTTCGCCCGTGCATTCGCTCAATACTGTCGGCGGGCACGAAGCCCCGCTTTCAATCTCGGCTGACGGCAACACAATGCTGCTTTATTCTAATTCCGACATCTACTTTTCTCAAAAACAAACCGAAGGCTGGTCGCGGAAACAGAAATTTCCTTCGGTCAACGAAAATATTTCGTGGGAAGCAGATGCAATGCTTTCTGCCGATGGAAATGCCATTCTGTTTATATCGGACAGACAGGGAAATATCGGCAAATACCACCCTTTTTCAAATGATTTTCACGGCTCATCGAACGGGAATACGGATATTTATGTTTCGTTGAGAACCGAAAACGGTTGGTCGGAACCCAAAAACATCGGTGCAGGCATCAATACGCCTTTTTCCGAAAGAAGTCCGTTTTTGCACCCGGATATGAAAACGCTCTATTTCAGTTCCGAAGGACACGCTTCACTTGGGCGACTTGATGTTTTTAAAAGTACACGACTCAGCGATACTTCGTGGACACAATGGTCGGAACCTGTGAATTTGGGTAAAGAAATAAACGGTCCCTTAGACGAATACGATTACGAAATATCGACCGATGGGAATATTGCGGTTTTTACGGCTTATAAAAATTTCAATGTCGATATTTATTCTGTTTTCCTTCCTGCCGAAATGAAGCCTTCGAGCGTTACAACAGTCAGCGGACACATTATCGACCAAAACGGCAAACAACTTGATGCCGGCGTGAAATGGGAAAACCTCGCAAACGCCGAGTTAATAGGCAATCTGAGAAGCAACCCCGCCGACGGAACATATATCATCGTGCTTCCGAACGGGAAAAATTATGGTTTTTTTGCCGAAAAACAAGGCTATTATCCTGTTGCCGGAAATTTGGATTTGAAAAATATCAACATCAATCAAAACACACAAAAAGATATTGTTTTGGTTTCGACCGAAGAAATTATCAGCAAAAATGTTTCAGTTACCATGAACAATCTGTTTTTCGAATACAATAAATTCGACCTGCAAGCCGAATCGTTTTCGGAATTGAATCGATTTGCCGATTTTCTAAAATCACAACCCAATTTGAAAGCCGAAATATCAGGATACACCGACAACAAGGGAAGTGCCGATTATAATTTGGAATTATCACGAAAACGTGCCGAATCGGTTAAAGACTATTTGGTAAAACTTGGCTGCGGACAACAAAAATTAACGGCTGTGGGCTTTGGCATGAAAAAACCTTTGGCATCGAATGATACGGAAGAAGGGCGTGCAAAAAACCGGCGGGTGGAATTTAAAATTTCAGCCGATTGAAAATCTTGTTTTTATCCCGGATTTTTCGGTAAACGAATACGATTTAATAGCGAATCGAATCGAAATTTTGCCCAAAAACCGTAGCAACTTTTGCAATAGAGATAAAGGCGTGTTTATCGCATTCGAAAATGATTTGCAGAATTTTTTGCTTGTCGTGTTTGTGTGCCATAATCATCATCACTTCCGATTCTTGCTTGGAATACCAGCCATAGGCTTTGAGAAATGTGATACCTCGCCCGATTTCGTTGCCGATACGTTCGGCTATTTCGTCTTTATTTTTTGAAACGATAATGAATTGATACGATTGCTTCGCTCCTTCAATCACCAAATCCAAAGTATAAGCAAAAACTGCCATCACCACATATCCAAAGACAACGGTTTCTATTTCGCGGTTGATAAAATAGGATGAGGCAATTATCAACACATCAAGATACAGAATGATACGACCGGGGGTTATGTTTCGATATTTAGTGATTATCAGGGCAATAATATCAGTTCCGCCCGAATTACCGCCGTTTACAAATGCAATTCCTATTCCTACACCTGCCAATGCTCCCCCGATGAGTGCCGACATGAATCGGTCGGTTATCAAGGGTTCGGTTATTAAAGTGGGCAAAATCATAAAAAACAATGAAATTACTCCGATTCCGAAAATTGAACTGATGGCAAATTTCAAGCCCAAAATACGCATTCCCAAAACGACCAAAACCGAATTGATTGCCAAAAAACTTATCCATACCGGAAAATCCGATAAATAGAAAAATATTGCAGCAGCTCCCGTAACGCCACCACCAACGATTTTTGCCGGAATTAAAAACGCAGCCCATGCAAAGGCATTGATTAACAATCCAAAAGCGATTAATAAATAAGATTTAATCTGATTGAATATTTTTTTGTTGCTGATTGCCATTATTTAATCTATTGATAAAGTGCAAAATTATATCAATATTTTTAAAAAACCACTATTAACCAATTTTAGTTCTACTTAACAGATTAGTTTTAACACAGAGAAATTTTGTTATGCGAAGAAATATATTGCTGTTCAATATTTAAAAATTCAGTTTTCATGCCAAAGCTGAAAGATGCCCCCACAGAGGACACTGAGTTTTTAAAAAACCGCTTTGCGGTTTTATTCTCTGTGAAACTCTGTGGGTTCTCAAAACTAAAATCATACTAATTGTATTTGAGAAAAAAATCGGAATTTGTTAAAATGTATGTAATAACTTAATTCTCTGTGTTTTAAATTTGTCAAAGTAGAATTATACTTTGATTGGTTGATTTTTTGATGTGCTGATATGCTGATTACTTTTAATATCAAAAAGTTAAACAATTTGTAAAACGCAATTTATGAGCGTGCTTAGTATAGTTAGATATTGTCGAACAAAATAGTCTATTTTTTTGCCTTCAGCCATTTTCCTGTTTCTTTTATTTTGCCATTTAAAATGTATTTGAAAACATAAACACCTTCGGGCAAGGTATTGGTTGAAACAGATGTAAATCGTTCTTTTACAGATGTTTGAAAAACCTGTTTGCCCAAAATATCACACAAAATAAATTCACCGCCGAGTGCCTGCGATGCTGTGCGAACAGTTATTTCGGCAGTGCCGGGATTGGGGTAGATGATGAGTTCGCTCATTTTGGCATCCGGTATTTCGGAAACCGAAACGGGAAGGTTGCCTTGGGAGTCTAGTTTGAGTATAACAGCATCACGTTCTTCGTTTTGAGTCAAATAATCGTAACGCGTGGCAAGTACAAGACAGCCTCCATCGGTCGTTGCTCTAATAGATTCAACTTGGTAATTGGCATCTCCGCCGTAAAACCGTTCCCAAGTTGTATTTAAAAAGCTGTCGACCTTAACAATAAGAATAAATGATTGATAATTTCCTAACAACAACGGAATAGTATACTGAAAACCGTGTGTCCCTGCAATATATATGTTGTTTTTATCAATAAAATCCATAGTTCTCAAATACCCTGCTTGGTCGGACGTATCGGGTGTTCCTAAATATGTTTCGTGTATCACATTATGTGCTGTATCTAAAACCAGAACGGCAATATCATCGTTTTGTGTTTTTTGTTTTGCATTTACCTTCATCGAAACAACAACATAAGATGTATCCGAAAACATTTTCAAAGCTCCATGCTTGAAAATTAAATTCGGCAAATCTTTATACGATTCAATGGTATAAGTATTATCAACATAAAGCACAATACCGGGTTCGGTTGACATATAAGATCCTCGGGTTAAGGCATAATAACCGGTGTTGTTTTGATTTTCTGCCAAAGAGTATATTGGATTAAATGCGTGTTCGGATAGGATATAATTACCTCCGATGCTATCCAAATTTTGGTTTATTTCAATAAAAAATGGTTCTATTTTTACTGCGGTTCCTTTAGAAGACGGGGTATGAAAACCTCCGTAAATAATTAAATTTTGATTTGATTTTTTTAACAAACCTGCAAAAAAAAGGTCTCTTGGTTTCGGTATAACGAAATATTTTGAATGGATTTTGTGTAAATCAGAATCGTATTCAAAAATAAAAATTTTATCTATTGTATCTTTCTTCGCAGTCCCAATGACAAGTATATTGCCGTCATTTTTTTGAATTACTGCTGATGCGTAGTAAAAAGTATCCGTGATTGCATTTGTAATCGAATTTACGATGTTGCCGTTTAAATCAAATTCTACAACAAAGGCTGCTTTTGTTGTATAATAATAATTATCGCGAACCGAACCAACTGCGACAAAATTTCCGTTGTTCAATTCGATAACATCATGCAACAATTCATCATTTTCTGTTGAAATAAGTATATCGAATGAATTTTGAGAAAACAAACAATTGACAATTAAAAAAAATGGAAAAAAAAATAAAAGAAATTTGAAATTTGAATTTTTCATATTACAAAAAATTAAGTGCCTTGCGAAAAACGCAAGGCACATTTTGATAAATTAATTGGTTGGTATTGTATTAGAATGCCATATTCCATAACTGAGTTCTGCCCCATGATATAAATACCAATACTCACATTCAGAGCATGTCGGAAAATCTAAAATCACACGATAGGTGATCAACATTTTGTTTGCAGGTTTTTTAATATTGGCAAATATTTTAAGTTGATTTAACCAATGATTCATTTCATTTGGCTGAATGCACGGTGTTTTATCGGGTGCAGGAAGAAGCCCAATGGCTGAAAAAAAATATTCTTCATTTCCGACTTCATATCCTCCGTAATAAGTAGTAACTATGTTTGTAAAATATCCATGTTGGGCAGGTATCGATTTTGAATTATTTGCAACCCGTGTAAGCTCTGTAGTTGCATCACGTCCAACAAATTGTCCCTCGTAAATACCACATTTTCCTTCTAAAAAGCCTGCATGCCAATAAGCATCGTTGCCAAAAGATGTTATATTTGGCAGTTTATCTGAAATCGCAACGGTAAGTTGTAATGTTGCCTCAGTGTCGGTATTTTCTTTTAACGAAACATCGGCTACTTGTAAATCAAGATCAGTTCCTGCGGTTTCATTGAAAATTGTGTTTACACCTCCGTCCAATTCGTTGTAGGCAGTTGTAACATCTTCAAAACTGATTGTTCCGTTCTCGGATATCGGAACATTAATAAAAACTGAGTCGATTTTAATAATTTCCGCAGTACTCGGCTCGTCATACGAATAATTCAAAGCCGCTTCCACGTACCAAACCGCAGAATCTAAACTCATGGTTTCGGCTGATTTTTCACCGCTTTTTACTTTCGCTTTAAAAGCAAGGATTTTTTGAGAAGTAGGATCCACAGTCTTTTGAACTGCCGCCAAATCGCTTTCGGTTTTTGTACACGATGCAAACATCATTGCAAACACTACAAGAGAAGTGCTAACAATGCCCCCCCCGCAATTTAAACATTCTTGTAAACATAATAATGGAATTAAGATTAATAAAAATTAATGATTTAAAAACATGACAAATTTATAAAATCGTTTTTAGAAAACAACACATTTCCAATTTAATTTTTAACAGATATTCCGAATTTTCAAACATAAGGGTTTATATATAGATATAATGATTTTTTGATGTGCTGATATGCTGATTGCTTTTTAATATCAAATACCAAACGATTGATAAAACGCAACTTTTAACAGTGGTTTGTTTCGGTTATTTTAAATTGTCGAACAAAATAGTCTATTTCTTTGCCTTCACCCATTTTCCGGTTTCTTTTATTTTGCCATTTAAAATGTATTTGTAAACATAAACACCTTCGGGCAAGGTATTGGTTGAAACAGATGTAAATCGTTCTTTTACAGATGTTTGAAAAACCTGTTTGCCCAAAATATCACACAAAATAAATTCACCGCCGAGTGCCTGCGATGCTGTGCGTACAGTTATTTCGGCGGTACCGGGGTTGGGGTAGATGATGAGTTCGCAGACGTTAACCGAATTCTTTTTTGTATCTGACAATAAAGGTCCATTACCAGCTGAATCAACTTTAAAAATATAGCCATCGAATTCATTATTATTGAGATTTTCATCGTATCGTGCCGCACTTAATATTAAGCCGCCGTTGCTGCAAAGAGACATATCGCAGGCATCGTAATAAGCATCGCCGCCATAGAATTTTTCCCATTTCGTAACGAGCAAACTGTCGGTTTTAGCTATAACAATCCAATTATTATCTATTTGAAATGGCCAACCCGAATACCCGACAGTGCCACTGATATAAATATTTTTAAAACTATCAACAAGCAAACCGTTAGTTCTTGCTGCATTACATCGTAATTCGGGTTTTCCGAATCTCGAAAAAGCATAAGTTGTCATTGAAGTATCGAAAACAACGGCCGATATTTGAGACTCGCTTTGGTAGGTACCCAAATCGTTACTTGCAGCAATAATATTTTCGCCAACTAATGAAATATCAATTTGTAAAAAAAACATATATGGTGAGATGGCAAAGTGTTTAGATTCTATAAAATTCAAATCCTTATCCAAAAAACCAAGTTGACCAGGTCCACTTATATCATCGAAATCACTTCCGGTAACAAGAAAACCGTCTGTTTTCGGATTTTGGCAAATTCCGTAGGGAGTTACACTACCACTACCGATTATACCTGATTTCAGGCTGTCGCACTGTTCAGAAAGTATAAAATAATACCCATGTGGGTGATGTGTACCATAAGTAGTTGGTGTACCCCGACTGACCAAACAATAAAATGTGTCATTCTTTTCAATAAACGCCTTATCCGACCTTAGTTCATCAGTATTTTTAAAATCGGGTATTTGGTATCGTTTTTCGGAAATGATATTGAAATTATCATCTAAATACATGGCAAAAAAACTCATCGAATCTGGTGATTCCAAATAAACTCCAAAACAAAAATAAGATTGCATTTTTTCTTTAATACCATAAAGCACCCGATTATCGAATTGCTTTTGTAACGTAATCGTACCGGTTTCGGATATTTTTAAAAATACCGCATTGTACGGGTATGGAGAGGTGTTGAACCCCGCAATAAAATCCCCGGCTGTTGTTTCGATAACTTGCTGATTCCATTCGTTGCGTGTAGCGTTTCCGTAATGCAAATTAAAAGTATTTTGAGAAAATCCCGAAAAAGTTATTAATAAAAGATAAAAAATTATACTAATTTTTTTCATAAATGAGGTATTTGAATTTTGAAAAAAAACCGAATTATTTTAAAGCAGTTAACTGTTTTAAAATAATTCGGTCTCTATTTTTAGTCTTGTACAATGTAAGTATTAATTATCGCTGTATTAAATACTAATTCAGACCAAACATAACCCGGAAGACCATTATAACCAACAAAGTATTTAATTGTTGCTACTGCACGCCCGGTAGGCGGAGCATATCTTTTTTGCAGAATGTTCGCACGATTGTACCAATAATTCATTTCTTCGGAAACAATGCATGGCGATGTTTCATAATTTCCACGAAACAACAAGGTATCAGAACCAAAATTGACATTAACATCTGTATCCCAAGCATCGGTTTGTTGGATATCTGTATAATAGCCCCACGAAGGCAAACCCTTTGACCATGTAAGATACGTTGAAAATACAGTTGCCATCGATTGTGTCATGTGAGTGCCATCGCATCTGCCCATCAAACAACCGCCCGCACCGCAGTGCCAATCGTAATCTAAATTTCCATAAATATTGAAATTGTCCACTTTTTCGTTTGTTATGTTTTCCTTCACAGCAATATCAAAATAACAGACCAATTGATTGTTTTTAAACTTTACATCAGCCGAATAAAACTTTTTCCACGAGAAATCTAAATTGGATGAATAAGTTGTCATCATTTCAGACATATTGCTGTAAGCAAGTGCAACATCAGCAAAAGATACACGAGAATTGTCGCCGGAAAAATCAATTTTCAAAGAATCCGAAATTATTTGTGAATTGGTGAAGTTATCTTCGGGCAACACCATGCAATACGTAAAATTCAAAGCCGCTTCCACATACCACACGGCAGAATCTAAACTCATGGTTTCGGCGGATTTTTCGCCGCTTTCTACTTTCGCTTTAAAAGCAAGGATTTTTTGAGAAGTAGGGTCCACAGTCTCTTGAACTGCCGCCAAATCGCTTTCGTTTTTTGTACACGATGCAAACATCATTGCAAACACTACAAGAGAAGTGCTAACAATGCCCCCCCCGCAATTTAAACATTCTTGTAAACATAATAATGGAATTAAGATTAATAAAAATTAATGATTTAAAAACATGTCAAATGTATAAAAAGAAATGTATAAAACAACACATTTCCAATTTAATTTTTAACGGATATTCAGGAATTTAAAACATAAGAGTTTATATATTGATATAATGATTTTTTGATGTGCTGATATGCTGATTGCTTTTAATATCAAATAATAAACGATTGATAAAAGACAACATTTAACAGCGGTTTGTTTCGGTTATTTTAAATTGTCGAACAAAATAGTCTATTTCTTTGCCTTCACCCATTTTCCGGTTTCTTTTATTTTGCCATTCAAAAGGTATTTGTAAACATAAACGCCTTCGGGCAAGGTATTGGTTGAAACAGATGTAAATCGTTCTTTTACAAATGTTTGAAAAACCTGTTTGCCCAAAATATCACACAATATAAATTCACCTCCCAAGGCTTGCGATGCTGTGCGAACAGTTATTTCGGCAGTGCCGGGGTTGGGGTAGATGATGAGTTCTGTTTCTTGTATTATATCGTCTTCCGTACCGGTTGTGGGCAAATTACCGTCGGCATCTGTTTTCAGAATATAAATATCACGTTCGTTGCTTTGCGTTTCATAATCGTAACGAGTTGTTAGGAAAAGAAAACCACCGTCCTGTGTACGAGTGAAATAATATGTTACATAGTAGGCATCTCCTTTATAAAATTTTTCAAAAACAGGATTAAGCTCTCTGTCTGTTTTTACGAAATGTATGAAATTATCGGAAGTACCTGTTGAACCGTTTTGATATTGATAATCGGCAGTACCGGCAATATAAACAAATTCATCTCCAATAGTATATTCGATGCTTTTAAAAGGAGCCGGAGCTTCTGTCATTGGATCGGGTTTTCCGAAATGATTAAAGTTCACGATATTATGTAAGGTATCTAAAATAATTACTCCGCTATCGTCATAAATATCAGGATAATTACCCCAATTGCATCTGCCTGTTGCAATGTATGTTGTATCTGTAAACCATTTTAAATCTCCGGTACTACGTATATTATTTGGAATACTTATATGAGAAATTGTATCAAAATTGCTCTTAAGATTATAAATTAAACCTCCCGGATTTCTTGTTAAGCAATAATAACCTTGGGAATTCTTTTTTTCAATCATATCAAAAACAACACTGATATTTTGATTATCACTCAAATAGTAATTTGATTTTATTAAATTACCGTTTGCATTTATTTCAATAAAATACATATCTATATCAAAATATGCACCTCTGTGTTGATTAACTCCACCGAATAATACAAGATTTCCGTTTTGTTTTAAAAGTGTTTTTATATTAAAAAAATCAACCGAATCAATTGGTGCTTTAATACGTTTCGAGAAAATCGGGTTTAAGTTAGTATCATATTTTTCAACAACAATTGTGTTATTGTAAAAAATATTCTCAACTTGCATTATTTGGTCTCCGGCAAATGAGATTACAAGAAAACCATTATCGTTGGTCGGGATAATTTTCTGAATACACAAATTACTGTCCGGTAAAATAATATTTCTTTCTTCAAGAATTTTTCCACTTGGGCTGATTTTGACAATATAACCATATTGATAATTGTAGTAATCTGTATGGTCGCTTCGTTTACCATAGAGAACAAACTCACCGTTTTCTAACTCCCAAGCTCCATATAAAGCTTCATCTTCGAATGTACTTATAAGTAAATCAAACTTTTCTTGTCCAAAAGATGAATGAGAAACAAAAAAAAACAAAATATAAATAAAATTATGTATTTTCATTTTTTTACATTTATAAAGAGTTGCAAGTATAACCTTACAACTCTTTTAATTAACCTTGATATTTTATTAGTAAGGCAAATCGCCGTAATGCGATATTCCGGTATATAAAAATAAATCGTGAAAACCCCATTGAGATTTATTTCCGGGAGGAAAGTCAAACTGTACATTATAATTTACAATAACCCGACCTGCCGGTTTATGTTGATGTGCAAAATCTTTCAACTGCGTTAACCAATGATTCATGTCATCAGGAGAGAGGCAGTCATTACTATATCCTTGCCAAAAATAGTCAGGAAAATCAAGTCCAAAGTAGTAATCGTAATCAATATCGGTTATATAACCATTATGAGGATATGCTCTTTCAAAATTTGCTTTATATTCTAATTGAGTTGTAGCATCTTTACCTAATTGTTCTCCCCAGTATTGACCGCATTTCCCTTGTTCGCAGCAAGGATACCAATAATCAGTATCTCCAAAATTAGAATAATTTGTGATACCGCCTTTTTCGGTAAGTACGGTAGTTAATTTTAGCGTTATTTCGTTACTTTTGTCAGTTGTTTCTTTTACAGAAATATCTGTGAATTGCATATTAATGTCTTCTCCCGGAGTTTGGTCGAAAATATTTATCAATCCGGAATTTAGTTGATTGTATGCTTCAATAACATTACTGAAATTAATTGTTCCGTCAGCGGAAACAGGAACCTTGACGAACATAGAGTCAATATTGACGATTACCGCGGAATCAATTTCGCAATAAGAATAATTCAAAGCTGCTTCAATGTACCAAACTGCAGAATCTAAACTCAGTGTTTCCGAAGATTTTAGGTTCTGAATCATTTTGTGCTTAAAATTTAAAATCCTCTCTTCGGTCGGGTCCACAGTCTTTTGAACTGCCGCCAAATCGCTTTCGTTTTTTGTACACGAGGCAAACATCATTGCAAACACTACAAGAGAAGTGCTAACAATGCCCCCCCCCTAATTTAAACATTCTTGTAAACATAGTAATGGAATTAAGATTAATAAAAATTAATGATTTAAAAACATGACAAATTTATAAAATCGATTTTAAAAAACAACACATTTCCAAATTAATTTTTAACAGATATTCCGAATTTTCAAACATAAGAGTTTATAACTCTGTAATTGTGGCAAATTGGATTTTATTTTTTTGCCTTCACCCATTTTCCGGTTTCTTTAACAGTTCCGTTTAAAACATATTTGTAAACATAAACACCTTCGGGCAAGGCATTGGTTGAAACAGATGTAAATCGTTCTTTGATGCTTGTTTGAAAAACGGTTTTGCCCGAAATATCGCATAAAACAAATTCGCCGCCAAGTGCCTGCGATGCCGTACGAACAGTTATTTGGGCAGTGCCTGGGTTGGGGTAGATGATGAGTTCGCTCATTTTGGCATCCGATATTTCGGGAACCGAAACGGGAAGGTTGCCTTGGGAGTTGAGTTTGAGAATATGTAAATCATAGTCGAAATTATCATTGTAATCGTAACGTGTATTTATCAAAAGCACCCCGCCGTCGTCTGTAGCATGGCATATATAATTGACATAATTGGCGTCACCGCCGAAATATTTTTGCCAATTTAATTCTATATTTTTACTGATATTATTAACAAGAATCCATGAAGGTACTTTCTGAAACGGATAGCTGTAAATATCAAAATTTGAAGTACCTGACAAATAAAAATCCAAGGTCAGTCGATTAAATGAAAAACAATCTGACAAACCTGAATAGTGTGCTGTATCCGCATTACCGTATAACTCATATTTTAATTCGTTATGCAACGTGTCGCATTGCAAAACGCCAAGATTGTATGTTTCCGCAGAAGAAAAAGGGCTGTTTCTTCCAACTATCAAATACGTGGTATCTGTATCGTATGCAATACACGCTGCATTCCCGAAACCATGTTGTATCGGATGATTATTAACAAAGTTAAACTGTTTATCATATTCTGCAAACTGATACATCTGCATACTGTACGAAGCACCAATATCTAATGAATAATAGCCCGGTGAATCATTTTTTTCGATAATATCAGCAGAACCTGCGAAAGGTGCACCTGAAATATATTTTGTTTTCAGAGTATCGCCGTTTGCATTTAATTCGCAAAAAAAAATGTATGATGTAGTTAGACCGGAGTATGTTGAACGTACACTGCCGGAATAAATAATATTTCCTTCGGAATTGATTATAGATTGTCCAACACCAATTTGATATTTTCCGGTATAATATTTTTTCTGCCAAAGTTCATTAAGGGAAGAATCGTATTGTGTAACAAAGAAATCATATTTATCCGAAGTATCCGATTCAATACACCCAAGTGTAATAAATTTATCGGGTTCGATTTTAATCATAGTCGAAAGGAAATTGTTTTTTTTAGGTTCAATTTGAATTTCATCGACCAATTTTCCGGTTTTACTTATTTTGGTTAAATATGTACCGTATCCAGGCGTATTATAATTTAATGATTGAACGCTCAAGATATAGGAGTTGCCTGTTTCGATCATACTCCATGCACGTTGTGCTTCGGGCTTATCTATCAATAACTCGAAACTGTTTTGCGAAAAAAGACGAAAGGGAAAGAGTAAAATTAATGCAATTATGATTTTCATATTATGTTTTTAATTGAGGACGTATCTAAAATGAATAAATCTTCCCAAAAAGAAAAGATTTATCTCGTAAATTATATTTTTTCTACAATTACAATTCCGTATCAGATGTATGACCTATGGCATAAGTAAAAGCACCAAAGTGCATAATAATAGGATTCTGTGCATCACCCGGTATTCCATCACCAAAATAATTAACTCCTATAAATTGTTTAGTCGCTAATTCAGAGTGGTTTTGTTTTATAACATCTGCAGCAATAAAGGCTCCGTTTATATAAAAATTTAATTCGGGTACTGTTATACAAGTGCTGTATGTTCCGTAAGGATCGAAATCGCCGCCTTCGAGAAAAATGTAGTATTGACAATAATTAGGATCATTAGAGTTTGAATTGTAAAAATCACCGCTCCAAGCCGAAACACTTGAAATCGTTGTATTATCGGTATAATAACCATTAATATGGGGAATTCTCATATTAATTTTTGAATTGAGCTGTTTTGCAGCATCAGATAGTCCTGCATAAGTTCCATCGCAACGCCCCATATTCCAACCAAATTTCCAATCTTCGGTAAACCACCAATTAAACGTGGTGGCTTTATCTGTGGTTCCTGTCGCAAAAAAGGTTTTAATTGTTAATTGACCATCGGCGTAGTCGACATCTTGAAGTACAATGTCTTTTGCCTGATTTTCAATTTGCTCGAACACATTTTGTGTATGCTGTGCAATGTTTAGATAAGCCGGTGCAATTTCGGTAAAATTCACTTTTCCGTTTTCCGCAGTAAAATCAATTTTAAAGGAATCAACAAATACTTCCGAATACACAGGTTCGTTTTCGGTGTGCATGCAATACGTAAAATTCAAAGCCGCTTCCACATACCACACGGCAGAATCTAAACTCATGGTTTCGGCGGATTTGTCGCCGCTTGCAACTTTCGCTTTAAAAGCGAGGATTTTTTGAGACGTGGGATCCACAGTCTTTTGAACTGCCGCCAAATCGCTTTCGTTTTTTGTACACGAGGCAA